>JBOICJ010000043.1:0-3263 GCA_050740035.1 Stenotrophobium sp.
GCACAGATTCACTTCACGAAGGCATGGCCGATGTTGGAGTTGGTTCGCTGCATTACCGGACCTGCGGCAATGCCGGGGATCTGCCCGATGTATTGCTGGAACATGGCGGTGGTGGCAGCACCCAGGATTGGAGTTTGATTGAACCGCTGCTGGCGGCGCATACCCGGGTCTTCAGTTATGACCGCGCCGGTTCCGGCACCAGCCCGCGCGACGATCTCGGTCGTGGCGCCGTCGCAAACACGCAGCGCCTGTCCAAGCTCATCGAACAGTTGCCGATCAGAAAGCGTTTCGTTCTGGTCGGCTATTCCCTGGGCGGACTCTACGCACGGCACTATGCTGCGCTCAATCCGGATCAGGTTGCCGGCGTGGTTCTGCTCGATGCGACACCCACAAAACATGTCATCAAGAAATCAGATTTCAAACGGGCTTTTCGCACGATGCATGTATTGCACTGGACTGCGCGTTCTGGATTGGCGACGCTGTATTGGTATCTGAGCGGCAAGAAGATTGAGCGCGAACGCTTCCAGGGATATGTCAAGAAATTTGCCGCGCCCACATTCGTGCCGAACGTGCGGGAAGAGTTGTATGCGATTTCAACCGTTCAAGCCGATGTTGCTGGCGTTGCCGAACGACTCACACATCCGAGCCTGGCGATCCTTGCCGGCACTACGCCCAAGCCGTCGCAGGCAGCGATACTTGCAGAGGTGCGAAAACTTCACGATCAGTTGATGCTTGACGCTCCCGCCCCGTTGAGCCGGCAGACCGTCGTTGCAGGTGCCAATCACAGTACCTTGGTGAGTGACGCGCAACATGCCGGGACCGTGGCCGAAAATATTCTGGCGTTTCTGCGCAGTCTGGGTTCCAGCGAAGCAACCCCGTCAGTTACGGGACATCAATAATCGACGCGCGTTTGCTGCCAGTCATCACAACGGTTCGATTCGCGATTTCCCGGTACATCCGGTAATTTCTTGGATGCCGGAAGATAGTCTTCGACTCACACTGCATCCCGCTGAAACCGTTTTCGCGTCGCCACACAGGATCGCCACTTAATGAATAGTCCCGCCGCCGTCCTCTCCGTCACCCAGAAGCTCGATGATCTGTTCAAGCCCTGGAACCGCAGCGATGCGCCGGGCGTTGTCGTGGGAGTGGCGCACAAGGGCAAGATGATTTACCGCCGCGGCTTCGGCCTGGCAAGCATCGAGCATGCGAAAGCCAATACGCCGGCGACGCGCATGCGCATCGGTTCCACCACCAAGCACTTCTGCGCCTTCGGCATCATGCTGCTGGCGGAGGAAGGCAAGCTCGACATCAACCAGCCGGTGCGCACCTACCTGCCGGAACTGAGCAACGTCGCGGGCGAGCCGACCCTGCTGCAACTGATGCACCACACCGGCGGCCTGCGCGACCCGATGTTCGCGGCCTTCTTCCTCAATGGCGGCCACTATGGCCACATGTCGGCCGGCAGCGGCCTGCAGCTGATGGCGCGCTTCAAGGAGTGTAACTTCGCGCCGGGCGAGCGCATGGCCTACTGCAACGCCGGCTATCTGCTGCTCACGTTCGTGACCGAGCGCATCGCCGGCATGAAGTGGGAGGAGTTCATGACCCAGCGCGTGTTCGCCCCTCTGGGCATGAACGAAACCGCGCTGCTGCGCAGCGACATGAATATCGTGCCGAACATGGCGACGCTGCACATGCCGCAGGCCGACGGCAGTTGGCGCCGCGGTATTTATCCCACCGATGAAGTGCTGGGTTCGGGCGGCATAATCTCCACGATTGACGACATGCTGGCGTGGGCCGCGCATTTGCGCGGTCCGCGGAAAAAGGTGGGCAGCGACGCCACCTGGGCGAAGATGCTCGAGCGTCAGACCTACCGTAGCGGCCTGCAGTCTGGCTATTGCCTCGGCATCGCGCGCGACAGCTATCGTGGCCTCGACACCATCCATCACGCCGGTGCCACCTTCGGATCGCAATGCCAGATGCTGGTCGTGCCAAAGCACGAACTGGATATTGTGATCATGGCCAACCGCATGGATGTGCAGGCGCCGGCGGTGGCACTCAAGGTCATCGACGCGGTGCTCGAGGCCGAGGAACTGGAGCCGCCGTTCACGCCGGCATCGCCCGCAGAATTTCCGGCGGTGCTGGGCCGTTGGTACAGCGCGCAGTCGCGCACGCCGATGACGATCGCGGGCAGGAAGCTCAAGCCCGACGTTCCGGAGATGCTGCTGGTGTCGATGTACAACACACTGACGGCCGTCCTGCAGAAGGCGGGCGAGGGGCTGGCCCAGCCGGACGGTCCGATGAGCATGGTCGAAATCCGCAAGCTACCCGAGAGCAACACGCCGCCCGCCAGTCTGGACGTGCACATCACCGGCGAACTGGAGCGTTTCGAGCGCCTGCCGGACACGCCGCCCACCGCGGAGGAACTGGCGCCGGAAATCGTCGGGCGCTATCGCTATGCGGAGTTCGGCAGCGAGCTGGAGATCGTACTCAGGGACGGCAAGCTGTTCCTCGATTTCCTGCCGGATATCGGGCTGGCGCGCTGGGAACTCGAGCCGTTCTCCGCCGACGTGCTGGGTTGCGGCGCTTTCCACTCGATCCCGGCGATGGCCCTGCCGCAGACCGCTTCGATCTCGATGGGCCGCAAGGACGGCAAGGTGAATGGTTTCTGGCTCAGCATGGACCGCGTGCGCAACGTGCGTTTCGATCGCGTCGGTTGACGGGAAAGTTTATCCACGTCGTATCGGCTGCATGCAGGGCGGGGGATGCGCTGCGCCGTGCTCATCGGACTCCTGCTCGCTTGTACAGGGTAGCGCTGAATGCAGTGAAGCCCATCGTTATGAGAGTTCAGTGATCGATGAGCTTCAACTCGCAGCGGTTGCCGTCTGGATCGGTGAACACGCCAATGCGACCCCAATCGAAGGATTGACTTTCCACCGGTACACCTTTGCCTCGGAGTTCCGCTGCCGCAGCCTCCAGGTCGGTGACGTTGAAGCGGAGAACAGTCGGATTCTGATGGCGCCCCTTTTCCTGGCTTGCGCCTCTTCCACCCTGCTCGATCATGAGATACGCCGAACCAAAGCGAAAACTGGTCAGTGAGTCTTTGGCATACGCCACTTCAAGCGAGACCACATCCCTGTAGAACGCCACGCATTCTTCATATTTTTCTACGAACAGGATGATTCCGTATTGGGCGACATTCATGGGTGTGCGAAGGGCTTCTGTGCGCTCTAGCTACAATTAGGTTTAAAAAATGAGATCTAACA
>JBOICJ010000044.1:0-3203 GCA_050740035.1 Stenotrophobium sp.
GGCCAGTGGCATGTCTCATCCACATGATTTAGTGCCTAAAAAACAACCAACGCAGTCACGCACCAAGGCGACTGTTGCGGCAGCACTCGGTTAAAGGGACCACGATTAAAGGAAAATCAAAGGGATCAGGTTAATATCCCCAGATTGAATATTCCTATCACTCAGATCGTTCAACGGCATCATCCACAGGTTATTTTTCAGCCTTTGCCAACGCAAACACCCGAGCAAAGTAACCGCCCGCATCCTCCAGCAGCGTGGCCTTGTCGCCCTCGCCTTCAAACCCGGCCAGCGCACGCGCCAACCGTTTCTTGTACTCCAGTTGCATCGCCCGGCCAATCTCGATGCGCTGCGCCTGTGGGCTGCCGGCGCCGTGCATGGATTCGGTGAGGTAGCCGACGGCGTTGCGGCCTAGCGTCATGTTCTCGATCAGACGCAGGATGCGCGCACGTTCCTCAGCGCTGAAGCCTTCCCTGCCTTGCAGATATTTCTTCAGCAGCGCACCGATTTCAGGATGATTGAAATCCTGCTCAGACGGCAGCGTCGCCACGAGACCGCCGGCGATGTCCTGCGCCAGACGGCTCAGTTCGTAGGGCAGCTTGGTGACGTGATGCTTGCAGACGTTAGCCAGCATGTCGTCGTTGATGAATGCGCCGGATTTCGTCGCATGACCTTGGTAACTGGCGGCGATGCCGGTGCCATAGATGGTTTCGTTGAGATGCGTCATCTCGACCAGCTTGTCTTTGATGTGCGAGACGTGGTCCACGCCGTTCATCTCCGCCGCAGCGGCCGCTGCGCCGATCAGCACGTCCCCCACTCCGCTTTTGCAGACGTAGGAGCGGCGGTGATAGGTGGTGAAGCGCTGCACCAACATCGCCGCGAATGCAATCTCGCCCTGCATGAACACCAGCTCGTTGGGGATGAACACGTCCTTGAAGATCACCAGTGCTTCCTGTCCGCCGTACATCGCGTTGCCGGCGTCGATGCTGCCGCCTTCCATCGCGCGGGTGTCGCAGGACTGGCGGCCGTAGACATAGGTGATGCCGGGTGCGTCCACCGGCACGGCGCCGACGATGGCGTAGTTCTCGTCGCCCTTGCCGAGGCGCATCGTCGGCATCACCACCATCCAGTGCGAGTTGATGCAGCCGGTCTGGTGCGCCTTGGCGCCGCTGATGTAGACGCCTTCCGCCGTACGCCGCGTGACGTGCACGAACATATCCGGGTCGGTCTGCTCATGCGGCGCCTTGCTGCGGTCGCCCTTCACATCGGTCATCGCGCCGCCAATCACGTAATTGTGGCGGTGCATCTCGGTGAGAAAATTCTTCAGCCGCGCGTGATAGCCAGTGCCGTGCTTTTCGTCGATCTCGAACGTGACCGAGTACAGCGAATTGAACGCGTCCATGCCGACGCAGCGCTGGAAACAGGTGCCGGTCAACTGACCGAGGCGGCGCTGCATCTTGTTCTGCAACACCAGGTCCTGGACGTTGGTGCAGACGTGCAGGAAGCGGCTGACGCGCTCGCCGGTGAAGGGCGAGATGACGCTCGCCAGTTCGGGTTGCTCGACGGCAAGATCGTAGGTTCGCGCGAGTGCATTGATCGAAGGCCGGATGATCGGATGATCCACCGGCTCTTCTACGCGCTCGCCGAAAAGATAAACCACCAGCCCGCGGCCGCGCAGACTTTCTATGTAGTCCGCGCCGCTGACGATCTTACGGGTTTGTTTGAGGGTCGATTCTGGACGATTCATGCGGTTCTCACGGCTGTTACAGGCAGGGGCGATGATAGCGCGCAGTGGCGGCGATGAGGGTTTAGGCTGAGTTCCAACTTCAGATGATCACTGAAAGTATTTCCCTCACCACGGCCCTCTCCCGAAGGGAGAGGGAGTGATCTTGCCTCTCCCTCCGGGAGAGGTCGGCGCGTAGAGCCGGGTGAGGGAGCGCCATCAAAGACTTCCTCAGTCGCCCTTGCCGCCCGACAGCCCGCCACGCGTCAGGCGCGCCGGATCGAGCAGACGTTTCAGCCGTGCCTTGTCCAGGCCGGTTTCCTCGTGCGCAACGTCCAGAACAGGACGATGCAGTTTGTAAGCTTTCTTGGCGATGGCTGCGCCTTTTTCATATCCGATCAGCGCGTTGAGCGAGGTCACCAGCACCGGATTGCGCGCCAGTGACGACTCGATATGCGTCTGATTCACCACCATGCCGACGATGGCGCGATCCGCCAGCAGGCGTGTGACGTTCGCCAGGATTTCGATGCTCTGCAACAGGTTGAGTGCGATCACCGGCAGCATCACGTTCAACTGAAAATTACCGGATTGCGCGGCGACCGTGATGGTGGCGTCGTTGCCGATCACCTGCGCGGCGACCATGCAGACCGACTCGGCAATCACCGGATTGACCTTGCCCGGCATGATCGACGAGCCTGGCTGCAAGGCCGGCAGCGCGACTTCCGCCAGCCCAGCCAACGGCCCGGAATTCATCCAGCGCAGATCATTGCCGATCTTCATCAGCGAACAGGCCAGCACCTTGAGCTGGCCCGAGAGTTCGGCGGCGGTGTCCTGCGACGACAGGCTCTCGAAATAATTCGGACTGACCTCGAAGCGCACGCCGCTGCGCCGCGACAGCTGCGCCACGAACTTGCGTGCGAATTTTGGGTGCACGTTGATGCCGGTGCCGACTGCGCTGCCGCCCTGTGCCAGGCGCCGCACGCGCTGCTGCGCGGATTGCAGGCGCTCAAGATCATTGCGAATCTGTTGCGCCCAGCCGCCTAGCTCCTGATCGAAGCGCAGGGGCATGGCGTCCATCAGGTGCGTGCGGCCGGTCTTGGTGATTTTGCGCAGGCTGTGCGCCTTGTGCTTCAGCGCCTCGTGTAGATGCTTGAGTGCAGGCAGCAACTGCTGTTCCAGCGCCAGATTGGCCGCAACATGGATCGCGGTCGGAATCACATCGTTCGACGACTGTCCGTAATTGACATGATCGTTGGGATGCACGGCCGTGCGCGCCTTGCGCGAGGCCAGGTGCGCGATGACCTCATTGGCGTTCATGTTGGACGAGGTGCCGGAACCGGTCTGGAATATGTCCACCGGGAATTGCGCGTCGTAATCGCCATCCGCTACCGCTTGCGCGGCGGCGACGATGGCGCGCGCCAGCGAAGGCTTGAGCAGGCCCAACTCGGCATTGGCCGCGGCGGCGCTGGCCTTGATCAAGCCC
>JBOICJ010000045.1:0-2676 GCA_050740035.1 Stenotrophobium sp.
CGCGCAACGAGCGCAATGCCAACGCCGGCATCGTCGTCGGCATTTCGCCGCAGCAGGATTATCCGGGCGACGCGCTGGCCGGCATTGCGCTGCAGCGTCACTGGGAGTCGCGGGCGTTCGTGCTGGGCGGCAGCGACTACCGGGCGCCGGCGCAGCGCGTGGGCGATTTCCTGGCCGGCACGCCGTCGACGGAATTCGGCGAAGTGCTGCCGTCGTACACGCCCGGCGTGCAGCTCTGCGATCTGTCGTCGGCGTTGCCGGATTACGCGATTGCTGCGATTCGCGAGGCGCTGCCTGCGTTCGGTAAACAGATCCGGGGATTCGACCTGCCGGATGCGCTGCTGACCGGCGTCGAGACGCGCACCTCGTCGCCAATCCGCATCAAGCGCGACGATGCAACGCTGCAAAGCCTCAACACGCGCGGCCTGTATCCGAGCGGCGAAGGCGCGGGTTATGCCGGTGGCATTCTTTCCGCGGCGGTCGATGGCATCAAGGTCGCGGAGGCGGTTGCTGCCAGCCTCGCTGCTTAAAACTGCTGGCCGCTGACACCGGCGCTGTCGGGACCCAGCAGCCACAGCAGCGCGGGCGTCACTTGTTCGACCGGCCGGGCATTCTCGATCTTGTCGCCGGGAAAACCCTTGATACGATGTGGCGTGCGCATTGGACCAGGATTGCAGGTGTTGATGCGTACCTGGCTGACCGATTCCAGTTCCTGTGCCCACATCATCGCCATGCTTTCCAGCGCCGCCTTGCTGATGCCGTAGATGCCCTTGTAGGCCTGGGGCGTGCGGCCTGCCGCGTCGGTGATGAAGATCACCGACGCATTGTTGCCGGCGCGCAACAACGGCAGGCAGTGGCGCGTCAGCGAAAACGCCGCGGTGAGATTGACCTGCAGGCTTTCGACCCAGTCGCGCGGCTCGATGTCGTGCACCGGCGTGAACGATTTGAAATGTGCCGCGCAGTGGACGATGCCGTCGAGCCGGCCAAACTGTTTCTCGATGATACCCGCCAGTTCCGAGTAGTCGGCCCAGGCGGCGCCGGCGAGATTCATCGGATAGATGGCGGGTGTCGCGCTGCCAGCCTGTTCGATCTCGTCGTAAATTTTTTCCAGCTTGGCGACGGTGCGTCCCAGCAGGATTACGGTTGCGCCGTGTGCGGCGCAGGCCAGCGCGGTGGCACGGCCGAGACCGCCGCTGGCGCCGGTGACGAGGATGACGCGATCTTTCAGCAGATCGGCGGCGGGGGCGTAATTCGTGGGCAAGCGGTGGGTCATGTCGGGCGATGGGCGTGCTGAGCAGTGGAATTGGGTTACAGAGTCTGGCTGAGAGGCGGAAGCGGGGATTTTTACGTCACCCGCTCTGCGGTTTGCGAGAATTATTAATGTTATAAATTATTATATATTATTAATATAATATTATAAAATATAACATTACTTCAAGCGTTAACGGCAACAGCGGGTAGCGCCAGCAGCCGTGCCAGATCGCTGGCGGTGTCGGCGATGTCGTTGGCCTGCCAACTCTCGATCATGCCGTTGCTGCCGAGATAGCCCCAGCGGACGGCGATGGTATGCAGACCCGCTGCGCGTCCGGCGTCGATATCGCGTTTGTCGTCGCCAACGTAGACGCACTGCCGCGGCGTGACGCCGAGTCTGGAGCAGGCGAGCAGTATCGAGTCGGGGGCGGGTTTCGGCAGCTGCACGTCGTCGCCGCTGATGCCGCACGCGGCGCGCGTGTCCAGATTCAGCTGGCGCAGCAGCGGCGCGGTCAGCCAGCCCGGCTTGTTGGTGACGATGCCCCAGCGGATGCCGCACTGTTCCAGCGTCGCCAGCAGTTCCGCCATGCCGGGAAATAACGCGGATTCATCGGCCAGGTGCCTGCGGTAGTGGTCGAGGAAAGCGTCGCGCCGCAGCGGCCAGTCCGTGTCGCCCTCGGCGATGCCCAGCGCCACGCCGAGTAAACCGCGCGCGCCGGCGGAAGCCACCGGCCGGTATTGCGCAATCGGCAACGGCGACATGCCGAGATCGGCACGCACGCGATTGGCGGCGCCGCCGAGATCGGGCGCGGTATCGACCAGCGTGCCATCCAGATCGAACAGCACGCACTGGGGTTTGCATGACAGGCTCATGCCGGTTTCCGGCAATGCATCAGGTAATTCACATCGACGTCATCGGCCAGCGACGCGGTTTTCAGCAGCGGGTTGTAGCGCAGTCCGCATACGTCGAGCACGTCCAGACCGGCGGCGCGCGCCCAGCGATCCAGCTCCGACGGGCGGATGAATTTGGCGTAATCGTGGGTGCCGCGCGGAATCAGGTTCATCACGTATTCCGCGCCGAGGATGGCCAGCGCATAAGACTTTGGATTGCGGTTGATCGTCGAGAACACGACATCGCCGCCGGCTTTGACTAGAGCCGCGCAGGCAGCGATGGTTTGATCGGGTTGTGGTACGTGCTCCAGCATTTCGAGGCAGCAGACGAGGTCGAAGCTACCGGGTTGTTCGCGCGCCAGTTCCTCGGCGGCGACCTTGCGGTAGCGCGCCTTGATGCCGCTCTCCAGTCCGTGCAGTTCCGCGACCTTGAGCGAGGCATCGGCGAGGTCGATGCCCAGTGCGTTCGCGCCGCGTGCGGCCAATGCCTCGGTCAGGATGCCGCCGCCGCAGCCCACGTCCAGTGCGGTCTTG
>JBOICJ010000046.1:0-5474 GCA_050740035.1 Stenotrophobium sp.
CCCACAGGGACTCCCTGCGGTCGCAAGCGGGAGAGGGCTGGACGCATGCGTCCAGTAGGGCTACTTCCCTATTTGAAAGCCCATAAAAAAATCTGGCACGGCCATTGCGATACATCAGCAGGCAATCCAGCCTGACGGACTTTCAAGGGAACATCATGCGTAAAAATTTCGGATTACTTGCCGTTGCAACGCTTGCGGCCCTGCCTTTGGCCAGTCAGGCCGGGGCGCCGACGCCGACCCTCGGCCAGGTGCTGGATGCCTCCGGCATCACGGCGCGTGGCTATGTCGACGCCGGGTACAGCGCCACCAATCTCGGCACTCCAAACGCTAACAGCTTCGCCCTCAATCAGGTGGCGCTGACGCTGGCCAAACAGCCGACGGAAGGTTTCGGTGGTCTGGTCAATCTCTCGCTGGGCAATGACGTCGCCAAATACGGCATCAATACCGCCTACGGCGATGCGCCCAATAACTTCGCCATCACCCAGGCTTATGTGCAGTACGCCACCGGCGCACTGACCGTGATCGGCGGCCGCTTCGTGACGCTGGCCGGCGAGGAAGTCATCGACCAGACGCAGGACGCCAACATCAGCCGTTCGTTATTGTTCGGCATCCAGACCCTGGTGCACACCGGTGTGCGTGCGACCTACAAGGTCAGCGACCAACTGTCGGTGATCGGCGGCGTCAACAACACCGCATTCGGCGCCGATGTGCTTGGCGTCGATGCCAACCCGCAGAAGGCCATCGAACTGGGCGCGACGTTTGCGCCGGCCTCCAATCTGTCGATGGCGCTGTCGCATTACCGCGAAGCTTCAGGTGCTGCCACCGTCGGTGAGACGGACCTGACCGATTTTGTGGCCAATCTCCAGGCCAGCCAGGCACTGGCGCTGGGCTTCAATGCCGACTACAAGCACACGCAGTCCGGTACCGTCGTGGGTTCGGTACAGAAAGGCGCCGCGCTGTACGCCGGTTATCAGTTCTGCGATCAGATCAAGGGCACGCTGCGTGCGGAATACCTGAAAGGCCAGGGCAGCACGGACGGCATTGCCAAGGAGCTGACCTACACCGTGGACTATGTCGCGACCAAGAACTTCAACCTGCTGGCGGAATACCGTTATGACCACGCCACTATCCCTGCAGGCAAGACCGTCGGCAGCACCGTCGGCGTCAAGGCGATCTACTCGTTCTGAGCCACTTTGGTGCGTGACGGGACAGGGGCCGCGCAAGCGGCCCTTTTTTTGTGCAATAAATTGTTACAACTTGCTACACTCGGCCCAGGCTGGCGACCTTGGGTGGGAACAGGGAGTGGTTACAAGCCCGACGCTGGTCTGACATTGGGATGTCCAAATTGTTCTGAACAAGAAACTTTTTAGGAGATTACATGCGCACATCAATCAGCTTACTCGCCGCGGCCGGTCTGGCCGCATTGCCAGTCCTCAGCTTCGCTGCAACCGCAAACACGACTCCGACCCTGACCCAGGTGCTGGGAGCCTCCGGTGTCACTGCCGGCGGCTATCTCGATGCCGGCTACGCTGCCAACTTCGTTGCCGGTCCCGGCGACACCAACAGCTTTTCCTTCAATCAAGCGGCCCTGACGCTCGCCATGCAGCCGACGCAAGGCTTTGGGGGCTTGGTGAATGTATCGCTGGGTGAGGATGCCAAGGCCATCAATGGCTTCTACGGCGATAACGCGGGAAACAATTTCGCTCTCACTCAGGCCTATGTGCAGTATGCCACCGGCGGGTTGACCGTGATCGGCGGCCGCTACGTCTCCGAGGCCGGTAGCGAATATATCGACCAGACCCAGGACGCCAATATCACCCGCTCGTTCCTGTTCGGCATTCAGCCGCGGGTGCAGACCGGTGTGCGTGCCAGTTACCAGATCAACACCCAGGTCGGCGTCTTTGGCGGTGTGAGCAATGCGGCCCTGACATCCATTGGAATTCCCGGATTGGGTGTTACTACGCCTCTGCCCCCTCCTCCGGCGGTGATTCCCAATGTCATCAGTGTGGATAACAATCCGCAGAAAGCGATTGAAGTGGGCGTCAAGCTGGCACCAATGTCCGGCACCAGCGTGAAGCTATCGCACTATCGCGATACGACGGGCACCGACGCTACACCGGGCAATCGCATCGATGTGACCGATCTGGTGGCGGAACTTCAGGCGACGCAGGAACTGTCGTTTGGGCTCAATGCGGATTACTGGCACACCCCCTCGTCTGCTGGCAGTACCATCATCAAGGGCGTTGCGCTGTATGGCAGCCTCCAGTTCTGCGACCAGTTCAAGGGTTCGCTGCGCGGTGAGTACCTGAGAGTGCAGGGCGGCGGCGGTTCCCCCATTATCGCAAAGGAGTTGACCTATACCGTGGACTATACGGCGGCCAAGAACTTCAATCTGCTGGCGGAGTACCGCTATAACCGCGCTACCGCAGGTGCGGGTAAAGTGATTGGCAGCAACGTCGGCGTGAAGGCGATCTACTCGTTCTAAGTTGTCGTTGTTTGTTTTCAGAAGGGCCGCGCAAGCGGCCCTTTTTTTGTTTCAACGCGTAGGCGGCACCCAATATTTTTGTAGGAGCGGCCCTTGCCCGCGATTGCGCTCGCTCGCACCGGCCGCACGCAAGGCGTGCTCCTGCAAAAGCTGCGCAGTTCAATTCAGTTCAATTCAATGAAGCCGAATCGCGCTGGTCCGCGAGCCAGTAGGGTTTCCGCACATGAATACGGCAATGCCGTATAATCTAGGCATGCTCCTGACGATCGTCGAAACCCCAATGTTCTCGCGGCTCTGGCCGGATTACTGGACAGAGGGGGAGCGAGGCGAATTTGCTGCGTGGCTGGCAAATCAGCCCGACGCGGGCGATGTGATTCCCGGTTCTGGCGGGTGCCGCAAACTCCGGTGGAGTTGCGCGGGCATGCATGGGTAAGCGCGGTGGCGTCCGCGTCATTTATTACACACAGACGGCCGCAGGCCGACTGTGCTTGCTGCTGATCTACGCCAAGAGCGCACAGGAAAACATTCCGGCGAATGTGCTGCGAAAGATCCGAGAGGAATTGAATAATGCCCAAGACTGAACATGAACTGAGCGTCCGCGACGCCAAGCGCGACATTGGCATGGAGTTGCTGGAGTCGATACGGCAGATGAAGACGGGCAAGGTCAGGAAAGTCGCTGACATCAAGCTGACGCCAGCCGCCGCCGCACGTATGAAAACCGGCCTGTCGCAAGCACAGTTTGCTGCGCGCATGGGGGTGTCGGTGCGCACGCTGCAGGATTGGGAACAGGGACGGCGCAAGCCCTCCGGTGCGGCCCTGACGCTGATTCGCATCGCACAGATGCGGCCGGAAGTGCTGCGCGAAATCATCGCGGCCTGACGGACTGCGCTGCACGCGTAAAAGCGTAAAAGGGGCCGCGTTGAAATATTTTGTGCACTGGATTCCGGGTTCGCCTGCGGCGCCCCGGAATGACGGGGTAGGGAACAGCGCGTTCTATTGATCTCGTCATTCCCGCGGACGCGGGAATCCAGAAATCTCGGCGGGTACACACTGGATTCCGGATTCCGCCATGCGGCCCCGGAATGACGGGCTTTTGGCGTGATGGGCTATGGGCGTCTCAGGCCGGCGATCCATGTTCTGCGGCAGCCGCCCACGGCTTGATCTTCGCCAGAGTCTTGCTCAGCGCGCCGCGTGCGATCTCGGTGTCGTAGTCGGCCTGCAACCGGAGCCACCAGCCGTCCGAGAGGCCGAAGAACCGGCACAGCCTCAAGTCCGTATCGGCCGTGATGCTGCGGCGGCCTGCGATGATCTCGCCAATGCGCTGTGCGGGCACGCCGATTTCCTTGGCCAGCCGGTAGTTGCTCATCTCCAGTGGCTTAGTGAGCGACGCCGCCCCCGACCGTCCGGGATTCACGCCTGCCCGCGATCCAGTTCGCGATAGCGCACGGCTTCGGCGACGTGCGCTGTGCCGATGGTTTTGCTGTCGGCCAGGTCGGCGATGGTGCGGGCGACCTTGAGCACGCGGTGATAGGCGCGCGCTGACAGCCCCAGGCGCGACATCGCCGTTGAGAGCAGGGCCTGCGCGGCCGGCTCCGGCACACAGTCGCGTTCGATTTCGCTCACCGACAACCGCGCGTTCGGCTTGTCGGCGCGCTGAAGCTGGATGTCGCGGCAGCGGACCACGCGCTCGCGTACCTGTGCGCTGCTTTCAGCATCGGGCTGTCGCGAAACGCTCAGCGCGGCGGCTTCGACCCGCGGCACGAACAGTTGCAGGTCGATGCGATCCAGCAGCGGGCCGGAGATGCGCGCGCGGTAACGGCCGACCTGGTCGGGTGTGCAGCGGCATTTGCCGGAACTGTCGCCGAGATAGCCGCAGGGGCAGGGGTTCATCGCCGCGACCAACTGGAAGCGCGCCGGAAAATCCGCCTGCTGCGCGGCGCGTGAGACGGTGATGTGGCCGGATTCCAAGGGCTCGCGCAGCACTTCGAGTACGCGACGGTCGAACTCCGGCAACTCATCGAGAAACAGCACACCCAGGTGCGCCAGCGTGACCTCGCCGGGGCGCGGCGTGGAGCTGCCGCCGACCAGTGCGACGCCGGAGGCGGTGTGATGCGGTGCGCGATAGGGTGGGATGCCCCATTTGCGGACGTCGAAGCCGCCGCCAGAGATGGAGGCGACGGTCGCCACCTCCAGCGCCTCGTCCTCGGTCAGCGGCGGCAGGATGCCGGGCAGCCGTGACGCCAGCATCGATTTACCGGCGCCGGGCGGGCCGATCATCAGCAGCGAGTGACCGCCCGCTGCGGCGATTTCGAGCAGGCGGCGTGCCTGTGGCTGGCCGCGCACCTCGCAAAGATCGGGCAGGGCGGCGGGCAGTGGCGTCGGCGGCGTCCGCGTGACCGATTCCAGTGCGCGGGCATGCAGCGCAGCGCACAGTGCGCCGAGATGGTGCGCGGCGTAGATTTTGGTGCGTTGTGCCAAGCCGGCTTCTGCGGCGTTACCGGCGGGTAGCAGCAGACCGCGCCCGGCGTCGCCAGCCTTGAGCGCCGCCGGCAGCGCGCCGGGGATGCCGCGAATCTCGCCGGACAAGGACAGTTCGCCCAGGACTTCGAGTTGTTCCAGCGGCTCGGTGGGGATTTGCGCCGAGGCGGCGAGGATGCCGAGCGCAATCGCCAGGTCGAAGCGGCCGCCTTCCTTGGGCAGGTCGGCAGGGGCGAGGTTGCAGGTGATGCGGCGGTTGGGGAACTCGTAGCCGCAGCTGACGATGGCTGCGCGCACGCGATCCTTGGATTCGCGCACCGCCGCTTCCGGCAGGCCGACGATCGACAGGCCCGGCAGACCCGGTGCCAGGTGGACCTCGACCGTAACCGGTTCGGCGCGCAGTCCGGTCTGGGCGCGGCTGAGGACGCGCGCCAGCGCCATCAGTGGGGAGTGCGCAAGTTTCGAGCGCCCTCATCCGCCCCTGCGGGGCACCTTCTCCCAGGGGGAGAAG
>JBOICJ010000047.1:0-5866 GCA_050740035.1 Stenotrophobium sp.
CGGCAGGCCTGCCCGGATTCGGTTTGCGGCTTCGTGCTCTGGGATAACCCGGTACCGGTCGTTGCGGCGATCGTCGAACATGAAGGCGAGATCATCCTTGCGCGCAACCACGCCTGGCCAGAGAAAATGTTTGCGTTGATCACGGGTTTTCTCGAGCGCGACGATCCGACGCCGGAAGCCGGCATCGTCCGCGAGGTCAAAGAAGAATTGAACCTGGATGCGCAGTCGATCGGTTTCGTCGGCCACTACCCGTTCGCGCGCATGAATCAATTGATCATCGCCTATCACGTCACCGCAACGGGCACCATCGCGCTGAGCGAAGAGTTGCTGGAATACCGCCGCATCAAGCCGGAAAACCTGCGACCCTGGCCGGCCGCGACCGGACTGGCGCTGCGCGACTGGATGCTAGGCCGTGGATTGACGCCGCCGACCTGATTGCAGCCCTAGCTGCAATTCGGCGCGATGTTGCCCGCATAAACCTGCTGGTGCTGCTGCTGCCAGCGCTGCGCTTCCTGCGCGGCGGCACCATAGGCACGCACGGGTTCGCCGACTGCGGTCAGCGTGCCTGCGCGCAATCCGCCGACCATCGGCCCGGTCTGGCGCTTCAGGGCGGGATTGTGAATGACCGCACCGGTTTGTTGCGCCTTGGCGGCAAGCTGCACGGACTCGCCGGCCCGCTTCTGCTCATCGGCATAAACCGGTTTCATTGCAGCCAGCATCCGACCGGCCAGGGTGACGTGCTGGTCGGCGTAGTGCATGCGCAGCTGCTGACGTTGTTTCCAGTCGGCAACGCAATTGGCCTTACGCGTCTTGCTGTTGAGCGCCTGGAATTTCACCGTGAGCTCGTCTTCCAGACTTTGCTGCTGGCGCTGATAACTTTCGAGCATGCCGGTCATCTTGCCGGCGTCGGCACGCATGAGGTCGGCGTTGGCGCGCCCCTGTTCCTGCAGCGACGACAGAGCCTGCATGGCCTGGGTCTCGGCCGCATTGGGGATTGCCGCCATGTTTGTGCCCGACATCATCTGTGCCTGCATCCGCATGGCAAAAGCCATCTTCTGCGCGTCGGTCATGCTGGCCATCTGTTTGGCCATTGCCGCGGCCTTGGCTTGCGCCTGCGCCGGATCGCCGCCCATGTCGAGCGCGGTGCCGGCATAAGCCTCGTGTGCCGTCTCGGTTTGCAGTTGCTCGCCGGCCCGCTTGAGTTGTTCCTGGAGCTTTTCGGCAAGAGCCTGCCCGGAGGCCGCCGCCGCAACACTGTCGGGCCAGGCCGGTAACTGCGCCAGCAGCTGTGCGGTGTCCGGCGCAGCCGCCGCCAGTCCCGCAGCGGGCACCAGCAACGCCAGGCACAGAGTGATGGATGAACGATAATTCATGACGCACCCCCTCCCCCCGATTTCAGATTTTCCCCGACGCGCGCAACTCTTCGATCAACAGCATCCGCACGACCTTATCCTGAATGCCGCGTGGCGCATCCAGCTTCAGCCATTGCAGATACGGTAGCGCCGCCTCGGGAATATCGTTGCCGCGTTGCCGCCAGGCCGCGAGCGCCAGCTTCCACTTCGCGGTTTTCGCCGCGCGCGCCTTCACGCCCTTGAGCGCCTTGCCGAGAAGCTGCTCCTGCGGCGTGAGATCGGTGCCGAACGGAAACGTCGGGAAAATGCCCTGCGCCCGATACGGCTGCAGCAGGTCTTCCAGCCGCTGCGGAAGATTCTGCCGATGTTGCTGCGGAATCTGGTAATCGGCCTCGATCTTGCCCGCTTGCTTTGCCTGATCCAGCAAGCTTTGCTGGAAGCGCGAGTCGGCGATGTTGAGCAGCGCTTTGGCGACGTCGCTGTCGCTGCGCGAGCGCAGTTCGGCAATGCCGTACTCGGTGATGGCGATATCGCGCAGGTGGCGTGGAATGGTGCAGTTGCCGTAATTGAACACGACGTTGCTGCTGGCACCGGCGCCGCTGCCGTCCTTGTCGCGCACGGCACGGAACATCAGCACCGAGCGGCCGGTCGGCAGCTGGTGTGCCATCGACACGAAGTTGTACTGGCCGCCGACGCCGGAGATCACGCGACCGTCGGCGAGCCCGTCGGAGCAGACCGCGCCGGATAGCGACACCATGATGCCGGTGTTCATGAAGCGCGCGTGGATGCGCTGCGCCTTGTAGAGACGCGGATTGAGGTCGAGCTGGTTGACCTTGTCGACGCCGGTCATGCAAATCCTGCGCCGGTCGTCTTCGCTGAGATTGCGCAACCAGTCGTAAAACGTCTGCGGTCCGAGGAAGAAGCCGCCGTGCAGGAGGATGCCGTTGCGCAGGCACGGGCCGAGGCACTGGTCGGCGATGATCTTGCGCGAGATCGGGTCGGCGATATTCGCGATGAAGCGCTGCCCGTCCGGTGCAACCAGATAACCGAGGTCGTAGCGCGTGGCATCGTTGAAGAATCCGTGATGTTGCAGGATGTGGAAATCCTGGGTGCGGATCACGCGCACGCCGAGTTTTTCCAGTTCCAGCAGAACGTCGGCGTGCAGGCGTTGCGGGTCGCAGCGCCCTTCATTGACGAGCTGCTGCAACGCCCAGAAATCGTAGACCTCGCGCTTGAGAATGCCGGCCTGATGCAAGGGCATGAAGCCATCGACCAGCATTTCGGAGGCGCCGTACAGGCCTTTTTCGAATGGCGCATCGCCGCCGATCTCATGCACCAGCGCCGCCGAGCGTGACATTACGCCGCAGTCCTTGAGCAGATTGCGGTAGACCGGATTTTTCTGGTGGCGTAGCAGCAGGCTGTGGACGATGGCGTCGCCCAATGCGCCGATGCCGACCTGCAGCGTGCCACCGTCCTTGATCAGCGCGCTGGCGTGCAGGCCGATCATGTAGTCGGGCGTGGCGACGCCGAGCTTGGGCGTCGAGAACAGGCGCGTGCTGTAGCGCGGATGGTCGATGATGAAATCGAAAGTCCCGGCCTCGACCTCGGCGTCATTGCCCATGTACGGCAATTCCTGGTTGACCATGCCGAGGGCCACATACGGGCGGCCGCTGGATCGCAGATGCTCCAGCAACTCCGGCGTGGTGTCGGGGTTGCACGACAGCGAGTAGCGCGTGCCTTGCGCGGTTACGCGCTTGCAGATGGTCTGTGCCGCGACGTTGCAGCCCTGGTTGAAGACATCGCGCGCGGCGTGCGTGTAGTTGCTGCTGGCGTAGTGCTGCTGCGCATGCTTGTTGTTGAGCAGGCTGCCGGGCTTGAAGAAAAATTCGCTGACGACGATATTTTTCGGCAGCGCGTTTCTGCGCAGCGCCGCCATGTAGTCGAGTTCCGGCACGCCGCCGAACACGCGTTCGATGAACGGCGCGAGAAAATTCTTCTCCAGCGCGCTGGAACCTGAGGGAATCTCCAGCGATAGCGCGGTCAGGATTCGGAGTTGTATCGACGGGTCGCGCAGCGCGCGCTGGAACAGCGCGTTGATCAGTTCCACCGGCTTGCCCAGGCCTAGCGGCAGGCCGATGACGATGGTCTTGCCGACACGCGCGATGATGGCGTCCACCGCCTGCTCGACATCCGTTAGCATCTGCACTTTTTGGGTATTCATGCGGTCATAGGTCCAAGGCCCGAAAATTTTTGCATCGACGGCGGGATGAATCGCATGATGCCACGCCCCGGCTTCAAAACCAGTCATCCGCTCTACGTTCAAGGTTCAGCTATGCCGTTATATATTATTTAATATAACAAATATATTAATATAATATATAACAAGATTAACATGTTGCTTCAGCCGAGCGGGTGAGGCTGTTGCATGCGTCTTCGGTCATGCTGAGGTTCGATAACATGTCCAGACCAGTGGTGGAGAGTGAAATGGCGGAAAACCGGAGACCGGATACGGATGCGCTGGAAACGCAGGAATGGCTTGCGGCACTCGACGATGTGCTGAGCAAGCAGGGGCCTGAACGCGCGCATTTCCTGCTGGAAACCCTGACCGAAAAGGCACGCCGCAGCGGCGCCTTCATCCCGTTCAGCGCCAACACCGCGTACATCAACACCATCCCGCCGCATCTCGAGGCGCGCTCGCCGGGCGACCATGCGCTGGAGTGGCGCATCCGCTCGATCATCCGCTGGAATGCGATGGCGCTGGTGGTCAATGCCAATCGCGAGCACGCCGGCATCGGCGGCCACATCGCCAGCTTCGCCTCGGCCGCGACGCTGTACGACGTCGGCTTCAATCATTTCTGGAAAGGCGCAGAGCATCCGCAGGGACAGGATCTCGTTTACATCCAGGGCCACAGCGCACCCGGCATCTATGCGCGTGCGTTTCTCGAGGGCCGTATCAGCCTCGAACAGTTGCGCAACTTCCGCATGGAGGCCGGCGGCAAGGGCCTGTCGTCGTATCCGCACGCCTGGCTGATGCCGGAGTTCTGGCAGTTCGCCACGGTTAGCATGGGTCTCGGTCCGATCATGGCGATCTACCAGGCGCGGCTGATGAAGTATCTGCACAACCGCGGCATCGCCGACATGAGCAACCGCAAGGTCTGGTGTTTCTGCGGCGACGGCGAGATGGACGAACCGGAGTCGATGGGCGCCATCGACATCGCCTCGCGCGAGAAACTCGACAACCTGATCTTCGTCGTCAACTGCAACCTGCAACGCCTCGACGGCCCGGTGCGCGGCAACGGCAAGGTCATCCAGGAACTGGAAGGCGCGTTCCGCGGTTCCGGCTGGAACGTGCTGAAAGTGATCTGGGGTTCGAGCTGGGATGCGCTGCTGGCGCAGGATCGCGACGGCCATCTGCTGCAGGTGATGAACGACACCGTCGACGGCGAATACCAGAACTACAAGGCCAAGGGCGGCGCCTACACGCGCGAACATTTCTTCGGCAAGCATCCGGATCTGCTGCGCATGGTGGAGACGCTCAGCGACGAGGAAATTGCGCGGCTGAATCGCGGTGGCCACGATCCGCACAAGGTCTACGCCGCCTATGCCGCGGCCAGCAAGCATACGGGTTCGCCGACGGTGATCCTCGCCAAGACCATCAAGGGCTACGGCATGGGCGAGGCCGGCGAAGGCCAGAACATCACGCACCAGCAGAAGAAGATGGGCGAGGACGCACTCAAGGCGTTCCGCGACCGTTTCCAGATTCCGATCTCCGACGACCAGATCGCGGCGACGCCGTTCTTCAAGCCCGCGGAAGATTCGCCGGAGCTGAGCTATCTGCGACAGCGCCGCAAGGAACTCGGCGGCTACCTGCCGGCGCGTCACGCCATCGGCGAAACGCTGGAGATTCCGCCGCTGTCGGTGTTCGAGCGCTTGCTCGCCAGCACCGGCGAGCGCGAGATCAGCACCACCATGGCGTTCGTGCAGATCCTGCAAGTGATTCTGCGCGACAAGAAAATCGGCCCGCGCGTGGTGCCGATCGTGCCGGACGAGGCGCGCACCTTCGGCATGGAGGCGATGTTCCGCAGCCTCGGCATCTATTCCGTGGTCGGCCAGAAATACCAGCCGCAGGACGCCGATCAACTGGCGTTCTACAAGGAAGACATCAAGGGTCAGATCCTCGAGGAAGGCATCACCGAGGCCGGCTCAATGTCGAGCTGGATCGCCGCCGCCACCAGCTACAGCAATCACGGCGTCAGCCTGATTCCGTTTTTCACCTACTACTCGATGTTCGGGTTCCAGCGCATCGGCGACCTCTGCTGGGCCGCCGGCGACATGCGCGCCCGCGGTTTCCTGCTCGGCGCCACCGCCGGCCGCACCACGCTCAACGGCGAGGGCCTGCAGCACGAGGACGGACATAGCCATCTGTTTTCAATGGCCTATCCGACGGTCCATTCGTACGACCCGGCCTACGCTTACGAGACGGCGACCATCGTCATGGAGGGCCTGCGCCGGAT
>JBOICJ010000048.1:0-5600 GCA_050740035.1 Stenotrophobium sp.
GGGCAAGCCGGGCGACTGGCAGGCGCTGGAGCGCGAGTTGTCCGATCACCTCGGCTGCGTCGTCACACTGCAATCCGAAAAAGGCGGCAAGGGCGAACTGCGCGTGCGCTTCCATTCGCTCGATGAGCTCGACGGCGTGCTGGAGCGCATCGGTTACAGCGGCCGCTGAAGCGGTGGATTTTATCTACAGGCGGCGGTGATAAGGCTGTGGATAAGCTCTGGAGCAAGCCGCGCAAAGGCCGTCACGACAAGCTTGGGCACGGTCGTGATGAAAAATCGACCGCCGCACGGATGCCGCTGTCGGGTTATCGACAGTTTGCGGTGATAAGCCTGTGGACAGCTTTTGTATGGCGTCGCCAACTCATTGTTGCGTAAGGTAAGTCTGCGGTCTTGCTGAAATAATCAGCGACGCCAGAGATTGCCGCGATGCAACACGGCTGGCGCGGATGATAAAGAGCGCTCTTTGATATTTTATATAATAATCATTGCACGCTGCCGGTTGGTCCAGCGCAGCCTTCAATCACACGCCG
Source organism: Stenotrophobium sp. (assembly GCA_050740035.1). Lineage (GTDB taxonomy): Bacteria > Pseudomonadota > Gammaproteobacteria > Nevskiales > Nevskiaceae > Stenotrophobium. The sequence goes on from JBOICJ010000048.1 coordinate 531, forward strand.
TCACAGCGGATGGTTTTTTTGGAAATACAGCGTCTTCAATTCGATCTGTTCGACGATCGCTATCAGGTGATCGAGCGCATCAGCGCCAAGGCGCGCAGCATCCGCATCGAAGTGCGCTCGCGGCGCGAGGTGGTGCTGGTGATTCCGCGTCGCGAATCGCCGCGCGTCGCGCGCGAGTTCCTCGCTTCGCGCGATGCCTGGGTGCGGCAGAAGCTCGCCGAGCTGCAGATGCGCGGCGGCGACGCGGCGCTCGATCCGCAGCGCATGAACTGGAACAACCGCGACCGCATTCCGCTGCGCGGCATCGATACCCTCGTGCGCTTGACTGCGGCCAGCCTGCGCGGTATCAGCCTGCGCTGGGAGTCCGGCGCCATCGACGTGTTCTGCCCTTCGGCGATGCTCGGCGATCGCCACAAGCTCGAGCAGGCCCTGCGTCAGGGTTTGCAGCATCAGGCGCGGCAGGATGCGCAGCGCCTGCTGGACCAGGAGTCGGCACGGCTCGGCGTGCGCCACGGCGAGTTGCGCATCGCCGACCAGAAATCGCTATGGGGCAGTTGCGCGGCCAACGGCAACATCAGCCTGAGCTGGCGTCTGGTGATGGCACCGCCCGTCGTGTTCCGCTATGTCGTCATCCACGAGCTCTGCCATATCCGCCATCACGATCATTCCGATGCGTTCTGGGCGCTGGTGGCGCGGCAGATGCCGGATTACGAGGAGCATCGCGGCTGGCTGCAGGATCAGGGCGCGCGGCTGCATGTCTACCTGACACGCTAGAGACGCGTAATGATTTGCGCACAAAAAAGGCGGGCCGCAGCCCGCCTCTTTTTGACTCGCAGAAAAGCCTGAAGGCTTACTGGGCGTCGACGCCAACCTTGGCATCAACCTTGGCCGCGCCGGCGTCAACCGCGCCGCTGGCCTTGGCTTCCGCGCCCTTCTTCATTTTCTTGGCGTGGTGGCGCGCCTTGCTGCGCTCGTGCTTGGCTTTGGCCTTGGCTTCCGATTTGGTGGCCTCGGTTTTTTCCTTGGCGGATTCGACCGTTTTGCTGGCCGCGTCCTTGGTGGCTTCGGTGGCGCTCTTGGCGGTGTCGGTGGTGGCGCTCACCGCGCTCTTGGCGGTGTCGGTCACGCCGCTGGTGTCAACCGAGACGCCGAGGCCGGCGGCAAACAGCGGGGCCGACAGGCCGAGGGTGGCGGCGGCAAGGGTCAGTGCAAGCTTGTTCATGGTTCATTCCTCTAGTGGTTAGTGGGTGCAACACTGAAGTCGGATGCATCAGTCGGATGACATGCTAACGGATATGGCTGAACACACCATGAATAAAAACGCGGCGCGCAATCTCAGGCGGATTTGCGCAGCATGCCGATTTTCTTGAGGTGCACCAGCAGCAGCGAGACCGCCGCCGGCGTGACGCCGGAGATGCGCGCGGCCTGCGCCACGGTTTCCGGACGGTGCGTGAGCAGCTTCTGGCGGACTTCGTTGGACAGCCCGGTCACCGCGGCGTAGTCGAGGTCGGGCGGCAGTGGCGCCTCTTCGTAGCGGCGGCTGCGCGCGATTTCGAGTTGCTGCCGGTCGATGTAGCCGGCGTACTTGGTCTGGATCTCCACCTGCTCGGCAACGAAGGGGTCGAGTTCCGCCGTGGCCAGGCCCAGATCGATGAGTTTTGCGTAACTGCCTTCGGGGCGACGCAACAGTTCCAGTGCCGAAGCGCCGCTGCTGACCGGTGCCGCGCCAAACACCTCGACGATTTCAGCGGCGGCGAGCTGTGCCGGCTTCAGCCAGAGTCGATCGAGCCGGCTGCGCTCCTGTTCGATCGCCGCGGCTTTTTCCGAAAACGCGGCCCAGCGCGCGTCATCCACCAGACCGAGTTGGCGGCCCTGCGTGGTCAGGCGCAGGTCGGCATTGTCCTCGCGCAGCAGCAGACGATACTCGGCGCGCGAAGTGAACATGCGATAAGGCTCGGTGGTGCCGCGGGTGATGAGGTCGTCGACCAGCACGCCGATGTAGGCCTCGTGCCGCAGCGGCGTCCACGGCGCTTCGTTCTTGAACGACAGCGCGGCGTTGATGCCGGCCAGGATGCCCTGCGCCGCGGCCTCCTCGTAACCGGTGGTGCCATTGATCTGGCCAGCCAGGAACAGGCCGCCGATGTGCTTGCTTTGCAGTGTGCGCATCAGATCGCGCGGATCGAAATAATCGTATTCGATGGCATAACCGGGGCGCGTGATGCGCGCGTTCTCCAGCCCGCGAATCGTGCGCACGAAGCGTTCCTGCACGTCGTAGGGCAGCGAGGTCGAGATGCCGTTGGGATAAATCTCGCGCGTGCTCAGCCCTTCCGGTTCGAGAAAGATCTGGTGCGAATTTTTATCCGCAAAGCGATTGACCTTGTCCTCGACGCTGGGGCAGTAGCGCGGGCCGGTGCCTTCGATCACGCCGGTGAACATCGGCGAGCGGTCGAAGCCGCTGCGGATGACATCGTGCGTTGCGGCGTTGGTGTGGGTGATGTGGCAATCGACCTGCCGCGGGTGCTGCGCGCGCCGGCCCATGAACGAGAACACCGGTGTCGGCGTGTCGCCCGGCTGCGGCGTCAGTGCCGCCCAGTCGATCGTGCGGCCATCGAGGCGCGGCGGCGTGCCGGTCTTGAGCCGGCCGGTGCGCGGCAGCGCTTCACGCAGGCGCGCGGACAGCGCGTTGCTCGGCGCATCACCGGCGCGGCCGCCCGGCATGTTTTCCAGACCGACATGGATGCGCCCGGCAAGGAAAGTGCCGACCGTCAGCACCACCGCTGGCGCGTAAAACTTCAGGCCCATCTGCGTGACCACGCCGGTGACGCGGCTGCCTTCGACAATCAGGTCGTCCACCGGCTGCTGGAACAGCGTCAGGTTCGGCGTGTTTTCGAGCGTGCTGCGCACGAACGCCTTGTACAGCGCGCGGTCCGCCTGCGCGCGGGTGGCACGCACCGCCGGACCCTTGCTGGCGTTGAGGATGCGGAACTGGATGCCGGCGTGGTCGGCAGCAGTGGCCATGAGCCCACCCAGCGCATCGACTTCGCGCACCAGATGGCCTTTGCCAATGCCGCCGATGGCGGGATTGCAGGACATCTGGCCCAGCGTTTCGATGTTGTGCGTGAGCAACAGCGTGCGGCAGCCCATGCGCGCCGCCGCCAGGCAGGCTTCGGTGCCGGCATGACCGCCACCGACGACGATGACATCGAATTGTTGTAACGCGCTCATGGATTCAGATGCAGCACCCGCGGAAGGGCGCGAATTTTAGCGCACTCGCGATCGCAGGTTTGACCGGCAGGTGGCTGCTGTTCAGATGCGGATTTTGCCGGTCAGCATGTCGCGGTACATCAGAAAATCGCCGGCGAGGCTGTAGAACGGCCATTTGAAGGTGGCTGGCTTGTTGTGCTCGAAGAAAAAATGCCCGACCCAGGCGAAGAAATAGCCGAACAGCGGCATCAGCCACAGTGCCGCCCAGTGTTGGGTGAAAATCGCGTAGAGCGCGGTCAGAATGACCAGCGTGGTGCCGACGAAGTGCAGGCGGCGGCAGGTGCGGTTGGCGTGCTCTTCGAGATAGAACGGGTAGAAGTCCGAGAGCGAGTTGAAGGTGCGGTCCATGAGGTACTCCACGCAGCGATGTGACACAGTATAAAGGCGCTGTATGCTGGAGCCAGCAGTAAATATGGCCACCCGCTGCCAATGTAGGTGCGAACAAAGTTGTTATATTTTAATTAATAATTAAAATTATATTACATATAATAAAACATATTTCCTGTGCAAATGCCGGAGAGCGGGTGAGCCATCGAGGCCTGAAAATGAAACCCAAAACTAAAAAAATCGACATGCTGGGCTGGCGCGAATGGGTGGGCCTGCCGGAGCTGGGCATTGCGCACATCAAGGCCAAGGTCGACACCGGCGCGCGGACTTCGGCGATCCACGCCTTCGCCATCGAGCGGCCGCGAGCGGGCCGTGTGCGTTTTGGGGTTCATCCGATGCAGAAATCTTCGAACGAAGTCTGGTGCGAGGCCGATCTGCTGGAGGAGCGCTGGGTCAGCGATTCCGGCGGGCGTCGCGAGTTGCGGCCGGTGATCGTGACGCCGGTGACGCTGGGCGAGCGGCGTTGGAATATCGAGATCACCCTGTCCAGCCGCGAGACCATGCGGTTCCGCATGCTGCTGGGCCGCACGGCGCTGGCGCGGCGGTATCTGATCAAGCCGTCGTCGTCGTTTCTGATCGGCAAGGAGCCGCGCTGATGAAAATCGCCATTCTTTCGCGCAACGCCGGCCTCTATTCGACGCGCCGCCTGATCGAGGCCGCCAAGGCGCGCGGCCACAGCGTGCGGGTGGTGGATGTGCTGCGCTGTTACATGAACATCGCGCCGCACAATCCGCAGATCCACTATCGCGGCAAACCGCTGGAGGGTTTCGACGCGGTGCTGCCGCGCATCGGCGCGTCCGTCACCTTTTATGGCACGGCGGTGGTGCGGCAGTTCGAGATGATGGGTGTCTACTGCCTCAACGAGTCGGTCGCCATCACGCGCTCGCGCGACAAGCTGCGCGCGCTGCAACTGTTGGCGCGCAAGGGCGTTGGCATGCCGCTGACCGGATTCGCGCATTCGCCCGACGATACGCAGGGTCTGATCGACATCGTCGGCGGCGCGCCGATGGTGGTGAAACTCACCGAGGGCACCCAGGGCGTCGGCGTGGTGCTGTGCGAAACCAGCCAGGCGGCCGAGAGCGTGATCGATGCGTTTCGCGGGCTCGACGCCTATTTTCTGGTGCAGCAATTCGTCAAGGAGGCGCAGGGCGCCGATATCCGTTGCTTCGTCGTCGGCGGCAAGGTGGTCGCGGCGATGAAGCGGCAGGCCAGGCCGGGCGAATTCCGTTCCAATCTGCATCGCGGCGGCAGCGCCAGCGCGATCAAGATCACGCCGCAGGAACGCTCCACCGCCGTGCGCGCCGCCAAGGTCATGGGACTCAACATCGCTGGCGTGGATTTGCTACGCACCGGTAGCGGGCCGCTGGTGATGGAGGTCAACTCATCGCCGGGCCTCGAAGGTATCGAGAAGGCTAGCGG
>JBOICJ010000049.1:0-7856 GCA_050740035.1 Stenotrophobium sp.
CCCGCGAGGTGCTGGATTACGAAGCGGCGGACGGGTCCCTGCGGGTGGACGTACGGCCGGAACGGGACAGGGTCTAATCCAGCGGCAGATGGCGGAGCTGATGACCGGTTCGGCGGTGGTGCTCTACGACGGCAATCCGGCGTATCCGTCGCTGGATTTCCTGTGGCAACTCGCCGCGCGGACTGGCGTGACTTCGTTTGGCGCCAGCCCGACCTATGTGCAGATGATGGAAAAAGCCGGCCTCAAACCGGGCGAGACGCACGACCTGTCCAGGCTGGAATCGATCGTTGTCGCCGGCGCGCCGTCGACGCCGGAGACCTTCGAGTGGTTCTATCGCTGCGTCAAACAGGATTTGTGGGTGACTTCGCAGTCCGGCGGCACCGAGGTGTGCAGCGGCCTGGTCGGTGCGGCGCCGATCCTGCCGGTGCATGCCGGCGAGATCCAGTGCCGCATGCTCGGCATGGACGTGCACGCGTGGAGCGACGACGGCGTCGAAGTCGGCAACCAGGTGGGGGAACTGGTGGTGACCAGCCCGTTTCCGTCGATGCCGATTTATTTCTGGAACGACGAAGGCGGCAAACGCTACCGCGAGTCCTATTTCGAGGTCTTTCCCGGGGTCTGGCGGCACGGCGATTTCATCAAGATCAACGGCCGCGACGGCTGCTACATCTACGGCCGTTCCGACTCCACGCTCAACCGCTACGGCGTGCGTATCGGCACCGCGGAAATCTATCGCGCGGTCGAGCAGGTCGATGCGGTCGCCGACAGTCTCATCGTCTGCTGCGAACTGCCCGGCGGCCAGTTCTTCATGCCGCTGTTCGTGAAACTCAAGCCCGGCTTCGCGCTCGACGATGCGCTGGTGCGCAAGATCAGCGGCAAGCTGCGCGAGGATTGCAGCCCGCGGCATGTGCCGGATCGCGTTTATGTGGTGGCGGCGGTGCCGTACACGCTGACCGGCAAGAAGATGGAAGTGCCGGTGCGCAAGTTGCTGATGGGCTGGGATCTGGCCAAGGCCGCCAGTCGCGACGCGATGATGAATCCGGAAGCGATCGATTATTTCGTGAATTTTGCACAGGAATCCCGCGACTACGACTGGCGGGGCGACGGACATAAGACGGCGGCAAAAGCCTGACAGGAGAAACTCATGGGACGGGTAAAAGGAAAGTTTTGCGTCGTTACCGGCGGCGCCCGCGGACTCGGGCTCGCCGCCGCCGAGACGCTGCTGGCGGAAGGTGCGAAAGTGATGATTACCGATGTCGACCGCGCCGCCGGCGAGGCCGAAGCCAAGCGGCTTGGCGCCAACGCCATGTTCATGGCGCAGGACGTGACCGATGCGCAGCGCTGGCAGGCGGTGCTCGATGCGGTTGTCGCCCAATGGGGCCGGCTCGACGTGCTGGTCAACAATGCCGGCATCGCCAACATCGTCGACATCGAGAACATCTCGGCAGACATCTGGCGCCGCACGCTGGACATCAACCTGTCGGGTGTGTTCCTGGGCACGCAGGCGGGCATCGCGCGGATGAAGGCGCACGGCGGCTCCATCGTCAACATGGCCTCGATCGAAGGCATGGTCGGCGATGCGCTGATCCCGGCCTACAACGCCAGCAAGGGCGGCGTGCGCATCTTCAGCCGCTCGGCGGCGATCCACTGCGCGCGCAGCGGCTACAACATCCGCATCAACAACGTCTGTCCGGGTTTTGCCGAGACGCAGATGGTCAGTGGTGCGCTCGCCACCATGAAGCCGGAGGCGGCGCAGGACTTCGCCGCCAAGACTCTGGGCCGTATTCCGATGGGCCGCTTTGGCAAGCCAGCAGAAATTGCCGCTGCGGTGCTGTTCCTGGCCTCGGACGAATCCAGCTATGTCACCGGTTCCGATCTGGTGGTCGATGGCGGCATGACCGCCTGAGCGAACCGATAAAAGTTTACGAAAATTTCCGAGGAGAAAATTCAATGAGCAAAAAACCAGTGGTCATCTACGGCGTCACCGGCTACACCGGCCGCCTCGTCGCCGAATACCTGCGCGAATACCGCACGCCCTTCATCGCCGCAGGCCGCGATGCCAAGCGCATCAAGGAAGTGCTCGACAAGGTGCCCGGCATCGAGAACGCCGAATACGAAATTGCCGAAGTTGCGCACACTACCGAGGCGCTGACCAAGCTGTTCAAGGGCGCAAAAGTGGTGTGCAACATGGTCGGCCCGTTCATGAAGTACGGCCCCGAGGCGGTCGAGGCGGCACTGGCAGCCGGCTGTCACTACACCGACACCAACGGCGAGCAGAACTGGATGATGCACGCCGAAGCCACCTGGGGCGCGAAGTTCGCGGCCAAAAATCTGCTGCTGGCGCCGGGCATCGCGCAGATGTACACCACCGGCGAGATCGCCGCGAATATCTGCCTGGAAACGCCGGGACTGGATACGCTCGATATTCTCGTGCTGTGGCGCGGATTCCCGACCTACGCCTCGACCCAGACGATCTTCAGTATCCTCACCGCCGACTTCTTCCATCTCGAACAGAACCAGTATGTGCAGTGGTCGCCGTTCGCCAAGGCCGAGGTGATGGTGCCCGGCCAGCACGCGGTGGCGATGGCGCTACCCTGGGGCGGCACCGCACATCCGGTGTGGTTCAAGAACGATCCGCGCGTCTCCACCTGCAAAGCGATGGGTGGTGTGTTCGAGCGCACGGTGATGGAGGGCGTGGTGCAGATCACGCAGGTGGTCGAGGACAAGATCAAGAAGCTGCCGAAGGCCGAACAGGAAAAGCCGTTGTCCGAGATGGCCGCCAGCCTGCAGGCCGGCATGCCGCCGCGCGAGAATCCGCGGATCAACACCTCGGTGGATTCGGTGCACGCCAGCGGCCCGCTTGGACACGCGCACTGCGTTATTCACGGCAACTGCAACTACAAGCAGACCGGCTTGTTGCAGGCCTACACCGCTTACCATCTGTTGCAGTCGCCGCCGCAGCGCGTTGGCTTCGCTTCCGGCTGCCAGGCCTTTGGCCATCGCCAGTTGCTGGGCGTGCTGCAAAGTTCCGGTCTGGTCAGCGAACCGGTGTTGACCATCCATGCGCCGTCGGTGCGGCGCGGCTGAGGCGGATCGCGCCCGGGTGAGCCGCAGCGGTTGATGGTGGCTCATCCGGCTAGAGCGAAAACAGAGCGAAGAGACTGTCGATGGTCTGGAGGCCGTCCCCAGAGCTTTCATCGGGTTTTTGCGCGGCGACAATTTTGGCAGGCGGGTGATCCGCGTCAGTTGAAGTGCGCGGGCGGCGGGCGGGTTTTCCAGCGTAAAATGCGCCCGTTCGCGGCCTGGCGAACGCTACCGAGCGGGTCTGTCGCCTTATGTACGAATTTCAGCGCCATCGGCTGGCTCCGTTCCTGAAACGCGCCGCATTGGCCGCGTTGCTGTTCCTGGCGGCCTGTCATCCGGCACATCAATCGCCGCAAGCCGGGCAGAGTCAGGCACCGTTCAGCGTCGAGGGATTTCCGGGGACGTATCAGGGCGTGCTGCCTTGCCCGAATTGCGAAGGCATCCGCACGACCATCACGTTTGCCGCCGACCACCAGTTCCAGATGCAGGAAATCTATCTCGGCCGCTCGACGCTGGTGTTTCATTCGTCGGGCCGCTGGACATTCGATCCGTCCGGCAACCAGCTACGACTCGATTCCAGCCGGCGCAGCTACACGCAGACGTTCACGGGCCTGTCGGCCAACCAGATTGCCGAACTCGACCGCCAGGGCCGGCGCCTCGCCTCGCCCGGGCACAACGATATCCTGAGTCGCATGCAGTGAGCGCGTTCCTGCTGCTGGTGGTGTGTCTGCTGCTGGGCGTGGCTGCGGCGCGCTACGCCAAACCACCGATTGGTCTGGCGCAGGCGCTGAACTGGTGGGTGATCAATCTGGCGTTGCCGGCGCTGGTGCTGGAGCTGATCCCGACGCTGCACTTCGATACCAAGCTGTGGCTGCTGATCGTGTCGCAGTGGCTGGTGTTCGGCGGCGCATTCCTGCTGTTCCATTTTCTCGGCAAGTGGCTGGGCTGGAGCAAGGGCCGCATCGGTGCGCTGATCCTGGTCTGCGGTCTCGGCAACACCTCGTTCATGGGCTATCCAATGGTCGCCGCGCTGCGCGGGCAGGAAGGCCTGGCGTACGCAGTGGTGGCGGATCAACTCGGCTGTTTCTTCATGCTGGCGCTGGGTGGAGTCATCGTCGCGGTGGTCTACGGCGGCGCGGCGGCGCATCCGCGCGAGATCGCAAAACGGGTGCTGCTGTTTCCGGCGTTTCTCGGGCTGGTGGCCGGCATCGTGGTGGGCGCGCTGGGCGGCTGGCCGAGCATGGTCAGCAGCATCCTGCACGACATCGGCAGCACATTGACGCCGCTGGCACTGTTCTCGGTGGGTCTGCGTCTGCGTCTGCACCTGACCCGCGATCAGATCGGCGCGGCCGCGCTGGGCCTGTCGTGGAAACTGCTGCTGGCGCCGCTGCTGGTTTTCGCGCTCGGATATTTCACCGGCGCCGGTGGCCTGCTGCTGACTGTTGGGGTGTTGCAGGCCGGCATGGCGCCGATGATTTCGGCGACGATCATGGCGGATCAACATCATCTCGAACCGCCGTTGGCCAACACCGTGCTGGGTCTGGGCATCCTGCTGTCGCTGCTGACGATCCCGCTGGCGAATTACTGGCTCTGACGCGCGGGTTCGGGATATTTCAGCGCTTGTGGTCGTCACCCGCTGGTGCCGGATTGGGCTGGCACTGTGTTATTAATTATATAATTATTTATTAAATATTATATAATATATAACAATAATAATCCGCGGAATATCGACAGCGGATGGCATAAAACGCTCGTCCCGTTATGCTGCCGCCAGGTTTGGCACGCAGGAGCAGAAAATGTCGCTGCATGAAACCGCCCGCAAGACGCTGCAGGCGCGCTGCTGCATCGCCGGTGGCGGGCCGGCGGGAATGATGCTCGGCCTGCTGCTGGCGCGTGCCGGCGTCGATGTCATCGTGCTGGAAAAGCACGCCGATTTCCTGCGCGACTTCCGCGGCGACACGATTCATCCCTCGACTCTCGAAGTGATGCACGAGCTGGGTCTGCTCGATGATTTTCTCAAGCGTCCGCATGAAGAGGTGCAACAGGCTGAGGTGAGGATCGGCGGACGGCAGCTGATTGCCGCAGACTTTTCGCAACTGCCGACGCAATGCAAGTTCCTTGCGTTCATGCCGCAGTGGGAGTTTCTCGATTTCATCGCCGAACACGCGCGGGCGTTCCCGGCGTTTCAATTGCAGACGCAGGCCGAAGTCACCGACCTGCTGCGCGACGGCGAGCGCGTCGTCGGCGTGCAGGCGCAGACGCCGCAGGGCCTGCTCGATGTGCATGCCGATCTGGTGGTCGCCGCCGATGGACGCGGCTCCACGGTGCGCGAGCGCGCGGGCCTCGCGGTCATCGATGTGGGGGCGCCGATGGATGTGTTGTGGATGCGCCTGCCGCGCCGCGAGACGGACCCTTCCCGAATCATGTTCCGTATCGATGATGGCCGCATCATGATCCTGCTCAATCGAGACGACTACTGGCAGTGCGCCTTCGTCATCCCCAAGGGCGGCCTCGACGACATTCGCGCACAAGGGCTGCCGGCGTTCCGCGACGGCATCGTGCGGCTGATGCCGGAGCTGCACGACCGCGTCGATGCGTTGCAGAGTTGGGACGATATCAAGCTGCTGACGGTCGCGGTCAATCGCTTGCGCCGCTGGTACCGGCCGGGGCTGCTGTGCATCGGCGATGCCGCGCACGCGATGTCGCCGGTCGGCGGCGTCGGCATCAATCTGGCGATCCAGGATGCCGTGGCTGCGGCCAACCTGTTGGCGCCTGCGCTGTCCGGCGAAGGTGTGACCGAGGCGGTGCTGGCCGCAGTGCAGAAACGTCGCATGTTGCCGACGCGGATGACGCAGTGGATGCAGGTGCTGCTGCAGAATCAGGTTATCCGCCGCGTGCTTGGCCGCCAGGGCAGCGCTCGTGAAATCGTGCCGTGGCCGCTACGGTTGCTGCAGGCCTGGCCGTGGCTGCAGCGCATCCCGGCGCGCGTCATCGGCATGGGCTTCCGGCCTGAGCACGTGCGCGTCGCGGCCGCGCGTAGATCCGTGATGACGGAATAGGCCGTGCAATCCGGCACACCCGACTGGGTGTTCGCGACCGCCGCGGTGGTTGTCGCGCTGCCGTGCGGCTGGGGACTCGGCATCGTCGCTGCGACCTGCATGGCGGGTTCCGATTTCGGGCAGTTGCCCGCCGTCACCGTGCCCCTCGGCATCGTCGCTGCGCTGGTTTTTGCCCTGTCGCCGATCCTGACCGCAAAGAAACGGCTGACGGTCCTGCTGGTATTCGCCGGGACGTAGCGCGGATGGCGGCGCTGCGCGCGGGGTGGGACTGCGCTATTGCATGCCGACGGCGGTCATCAGATCCGACGCATGCACGCAGGAATCTTCCCAGGCTTGGCGCTCCTTGGACAGTGCCTCATCGCTGGCGCCTTTGGCCTCCATCGCTTCGACCTTGCGCTTATGCACAGCGCAGACTTCGCGTGCTTTTTCCACCTGCGCATGCGTCGGCTTGGCGTCGCCGGCCGCCGCAGCCGGCAGCGAGGCTGCCAGCAGCGCGAGGGCGGCAGCGGCAACCAGGCAGGAAGGGGTGCGCGATGACGTTATCGTGGAACGAGTCACCGAAACATTGTGGGAATGGTTCATGGGTCTCTCCTTGTACGCGAGGTACGCCGATATGACCTCCATATACAGCCGGAGTTCATGTTTGCGGCTGCGACATGTTGATAAAATCCGCGCGCGAAGCGGGGCGCTGCGCGGTTGATGAAATGCGGATTGCACAATGAATCAAACCATCATCCTGTATCCCATGATGGCGCTGGCGGGGTGGACCTTCGCCGTGCTTGCGCTGATGCCTTACCAGCGATTCAAGGCGGCATTTCGCGGGCAGGTGACGCCAGACGATTTCAAGTTTGGCGAGTCCGCCAGGGTTCCGCCAGCGGTCAGTATTCCCAACCGGAATTACATGAACCTGCTGGAGTTGCCTGTTCTATTTTACGTGGCCTGTCTTACGTTCTACGCGACGAAGAACGTTGATGCGGTGGCGTTCGACCTGTGCTGGGCTTACGTCGCCCTGCGCGTGGGACACAGCCTCATCCACCTGGCCTATAACCAGGTCTGGCATCGCATGACGGTGTTTGCACTCAGCAACTTCGTGCTGGTGATGGTCTGGTTGCGATTGCTGCTTGTGCTGAGTCGATAAGCCAAGTCCGGCGTAGGGCGGAATAGCGCCGCGTATTCCGCCTTCCGTGAAAAACTTAGCTATCCAGCACTTCCGCATTCAGATCGTAAGCATCGGCCTGAATCACCCGCGCCTTGACGATCTGGCCGGTGCGCAACGGGCGATCGCAGGAGAGATAGACCTTGCCGTCGATTTCTGGTGCATCGGCCCATGAGCGGCCAATCACGGCCTCGCCGCCGGTTTCATCGACCAGCACTTCCAGGGTCTGGCCGATTTTTGCCTCGAGCTTGGCGGCGCTGATTTTGGCCTGCACTTGCATGAAGCGGTCGTAACGGTCTTCCATCACCTCGTCCGGCACTATGCCGGGCAGGGCGTTGGCGCTGGCGCCGTCGACCGGCGAATATTTGAAGCAGCCGACGCGGTCGAGTTGAGCCTGCTTGAGCCAGTCCAGCAGTTCCTCGAAATCATCCTCGGTCTCGCCGGGAAAACCGACGATAAAGGTGCTGCGCACGGCGATGTCCGGGCAAATCGCGCGCCAGGCGGCGAGGCGCTTGAGCGTGTTCTCGGCGGCGGCGGGGCGCTTCATCGCCTTGAGC
>JBOICJ010000050.1:0-3834 GCA_050740035.1 Stenotrophobium sp.
GTACCGAAGGCGTCCATCACGTAGATGTCGCACAGTGCCGCCATTTTTTTTGCCAGCGCTTCGTCGTTTTCCTTTTCACCCTTGAGGAAGCGCGTGTTCTCGCCCAGCACCACCTGACCCGGTTGCAGGTCGAGGCCGCCATCGATCCAGTTGGTCACCAGCGGCACCGAGCGGCCGAGGTTTTCCGAAAACCAGGCCGCAACCAGCGTCAGCGAATTTTCAACGTCGAGCCGACCAGCCTTGGGCCGGCCAAGGTGCGAGGTAATCAGCACCGACGCGCCCTTCTCGATCGCCCGCTGTATCGTCGGCAATGAAGCGCGCAGGCGCGCATCCGAGGTAATGCGGCCGTTGAGCATCGGCACGTTGAGGTCCTGGCGGATCAGCAAGCGCTTGCCGGCGAGATCCAGATCAGTCATGCGAAGGACGGTCATCAAATCCCCCCGCGCCTACGGCGCGACCCCCTTTTGCAAAGGGGGCAAACCGTTTTATCCCCTTTTAAAAAGAGGATCGTCGCGTAGCGGCGCGGGGATTGATTCATTTCGCGGCTACTACGCGCACCATTTCCAGGCACTTGTTGGAATAGCCCCACTCGTTGTCGTACCAGCTGATCAGCTTGACGAAGGTCTTGTCGAGTGCGATGCCGGCGTCGGCGTCAAAGATCGACGTGCGTGCGTCGCCGCGGAAGTCGGTGGCGACCACCTTGTCCTCGGTGTAGCCGAGCACGCCCTTGAGCGCGCCTTCGCTCTGCGCCTTCATCTCGGCCTTGATCTCGGCGTAGGTCGCGTCCTTTTCCAGCTCGCAGGTCAGGTCCACCACCGACACGTCGGAAGTCGACACGCGGAACGACATGCCCGTGAGCTTCTTGTTCAGTTCGGGAATCACCACGCCGACCGCCTTGGCCGCGCCGGTGCTGGACGGGATGATGTTCTCGAGGATGCCGCGGCCGCCGCGCCAGTCCTTGCTGCTCGGGCCGTCGACGGTCTTCTGCGTCGCGGTGGCCGCGTGCACCGTGGTCATCAGGCCGCGCTTGATGCCCCACTTGTCGTTCAGCACCTTGGCCAGCGGCGCCAGACAGTTGGTGGTGCAGGAAGCGTTGGAGATGATCGCCTGGCCGGCGTAGGTCTTGTCGTTGACGCCGTAGACGAACATCGGCGTGTCGTCCTTCGACGGCGCCGACATGATCACCTTCTTCGCGCCCGCAGCGAGATGTTTCTCGGCGCCGGCCTTGTCGAGGAACAGGCCGGTGGATTCGATCACCACTTCCGCGCCCACTTCGTTCCATTTGAGGTTGGCGGGATCGCGCTCCTGGGTCAGGCGGATCTTTTTGCCGTTGACGAACAGCGCACCGTCCTTGACGGCGATGTCGCCCTTGAAGCGGCCGTGCACCGAGTCGTATTGCAGCATGTAGGCGAGGTAATCCGGCTCCAGCAGGTCGTTGATGCCGACGATCTCGATGTCCTTGCTGAAATTCTGCACCGCTGCACGCAGGACGTTGCGACCGATGCGGCCGAAGCCGTTGATACCTACTTTCACTGCCATTGTCGTTTCCTCGAAAAATAAATTTAACCACTGCCTTACCTCTCCCTGTGGAAGAGGTCGCGCCGCCAGGCGCGGGTGAGGGATGTTTAGCGGTAAAGCACCCTCACCCTACCCTCTCCCGGAGGGAGAGGGAAAATCATGTATTGCTCAGCAATTTCTGCACTCGCGCGATCACATTGTCGACGGTAAAACCAAAATGCTTGAACACGGCGCTGGCCGGTGCCGATTCGCCGTAGCTGTCGACGCCCAGCACATCGCCGCTCTCGCCGACGATGCCGCGCCAGAAAATGCTGACGCCCGCCTCAATCGCCAAACGCTTGCTGCCCTCGGGCAGTACGGACTCACGATAGGCGGCGTCCTGCTTCAGGAAAATTTCGACGCAAGGCATCGACACCACGCGCACCGGCGTGCCTGCCTCAATCAGTTTCTTCGCCGCATCGACGGCGAGTTGCACTTCCGAGCCAGTGGCGATGATGACTGCCTTCGGTGCGGCTGCCGGCTCCAACAGCACGTAACCGCCGCGGCGCGCATTCTCGAAATGCGCCTGCGGATGCGGCTGCGGGTTAAGGTTCTGACGCGACAGCGCCAGCGCGCTCGGACCGTTGCGGCGCTCGATCGCACAAGCCCAAGCCACCGCCGACTCGAACTGGTCGGCCGGACGCCACACCTGCAAGTTCGGAATCAGGCGCAGGCTGGAGACGTGCTCCACCGACTGATGCGTCGGGCCGTCTTCGCCCAGACCGATGGAGTCGTGGGTGTAGACGAAGATGCTGCCGATTTTCATCAGCGCCGCCATGCGCAGGGCGTTGCGGGCGTAGTCGGAGAAAGTCAGGAAAGTGCCGCCGAACGGCAGCAGGCCGCCGTGCAGCACGATGCCGTTGATCGCCGCCGACATGCCGAATTCGCGCACGCCGTAGCTGATGTAGTTGCCGGAAAAATCGCCCGGCTTGATCAGCTGGTAGCCCTTGAAGTCGGTGCAGTTGGATTCGGTGAGGTCGGCCGAGCCGCCGAACAACTCCGGCAACTTCGGTGCAATCGCATCGAGCGCGAATTTCGATGACTTGCGCGTCGCCACCGGCTTGTCGGCCTTGGCGGCGTCGGCGATCAGCGCCTGCGCGGTCGCGGCCCAGTCGGCCGGCAGTTCGCCCTTCATGCGTCGCGTGAATTCGGCGGCGTCCTCGGGGAACTTGCCGGCGTAGTCCTTGAGCAGTTTTTCCCAGGCCTGTTGCGCGGACTTGCCTTTCGCGCGCGCATCCCAGCCGGCGCGGATCTCGGCCGGAATCTCGAACGGCGCATGCGGCCAGTTGAGCTGTGTCCGTGTCAGCGCGATCTCGGCCTCGCCCAGCGCCGCGCCATGCACGCTTTCCTTGCCCTGCTTGTTGGGCGAACCGAAACCGATAATGGTCTTGCAGCAGATCAGCGTCGGCTTGTCCTTGGACATGCGCGCCGTTTCGATCGCGGTTTTGATCTCGACCGGATTGTGGCCGTCGACATTGCGCACCACCTGCCAGCCGTAGGCCTCGAAGCGGCCCGGCGTGTCGTCGCGGAACCAACCATGGACATTGCCATCGATGGAGATGTTGTTGTCGTCGTAGAACATCACCAGCTTGCTCAGCCCCAGCGTGCCGGCTAGCGAGCAGGCCTCGTGGCTGATGCCCTCCATCAGGCAGCCGTCGCCGGTAAAGACGTAGGTGTAATGATCGACGAGATTCAGGTTCTCGCGATTGAATTTCTGCGCCAGCACGCGCTCGGCGATGGCCATGCCGACGGCGTTGGCGATACCCTGCCCCAGCGGCCCGGTGGTGGTCTCGACGCCCGGTGTAATGCCGTATTCCGGATGGCCGGCGGTCTTGCTGTGCAACTGGCGGAAGTTCTTCAACTCCTCCATCGGCAGGTCGTAGCCGGTCAGATGCAGCAGCGAATACAGCAGCATCGAGCCGTGGCCGTTGCTGACCACGAAGCGATCGCGGTTGGCCCATTTCGGATCGGCGGGATTGTGCGAGAGGTAGTCGTTCCACAAGACCTCCGCGATATCGGCCATGCCCATCGGCATGCCGGGATGGCCGGAGTTGGCCTTCTGGACCGCGTCCATAGACAGGGCGCGGATCGCATTGGCGAGATTCGATCTCGTGAGCATTCGGTTGGTTCGCTTTTCTTGAAAACCGCGTCGTGAACGACGCAAAGTTTTTACATGGATGTCGACGGAGCCGCGCTATTTCCTGTTTAAGCGCGCGGGGATCAAGGAACTGCGCACCCGCTTTGGCGGCAATACGCTTATTGGATGTTATATTATAT
>JBOICJ010000051.1:0-4853 GCA_050740035.1 Stenotrophobium sp.
GTGATTTCATGCGTGCCGCTGGGAATTTTTTTCAGCACGGTGCGGATGTTGGGAACCGGTTTGCGGTTCTGCGGCTGGCCGTCGACCCGGAACACGATGCCGAAACCCTTGGCCAGTCCCGGCATGACGCTGACCGAAACCCGGATGTCGCCGGCTGCCGGATAGGTTTGACCGGGCGACGGCGTATTGAAGCGCACGCCGAACGGCGGCGATTGCAGCGGCGGCGATGGACTGCCCGGTGCACGCGAGAGGCTGAAGTTCTGCTCCGGCTTGAACGGCCGTGCATGGCTGCTGGGCGGATGATCGGTGAAGTGCACTTCACCGTTTTTATCGACGTAGCGATAGACCGTGCCGGCGAGTGCGGGCAGGCAGGTCATCATCAGCAGCAGGCAGGCGAGGCGTCGCATGACCGCAACTTAGGTCACTTTGAGCTTGACCTCAATGGCCTTGAGATAGTCGGCTTCGTGCTCGAGGTCGGCCAGGGTCAGCGGATGCTGCGCCAGCCAGCCGCTCTGGCTGAAGCCGATTTCCAGCGAGCGGCGCCCGGCCACGACGCGGATCGGCGGATCGAACTCCGGCATGCGCGCGCGGTGCAGCAGTACGGCGAGACGGAAAATCATCGCCAGGCGCCGCATCGGTTCCATCCACAGGCTGGGCAGTTCGTCGAACGCGGCCAATGCGAATTTGCCGCGATGCACGCGCACCAGCGCCGCCAGCAGCTTCTGGTCGGTCTGCGAGAAGCCCTGCAGATCGCAGTGCTTGAGGATGTATTCGCCGTGCTTGTGGCTGGCGGTGTGCGCGATGACCAGGCCGATTTCATGCAGCCGCGCGGCCCAGCCCAGCAGCCTCGCGGATATCCTGGGGTCCAGTTCCCAGTCGCCGGCGGTCTGTTCGAGAATCGCCAGCGCGGTGTGTTCGACTTTCTGCGCGTGACGCAGGTCGACATCGTAGCGCGCGGCCATCGCCGCGACCGATTCGGCGCGAACGTCCTGATTGCTGAGGCGGCCCAGCAGGTCGTAGATCAGGCCATCGCGCAGCGCCCGTTCCGAGGTCTCCATGCGTTCGATCTGCAAGGCGTCGAACACGCCGGCCAGCACCGCCAGTCCGCCGGCAAATACCGGCCGCCGGTCTTCGCGCAGGGCGGGGAAGTCGAGTTTGCCGATGTGGCCGCGCGCAATCACCAGGTCGATCACTTTCTCCAGCCCCTCGCGGGTCATGGTCTGCTCGCACCAGCCCTGTTCCATCATCACGCGCCAGGCGCCGCGGACGGTGCCGGACGAGCCGATGGCGATGTCCCATCCGGCCTTGCGATAACGGCGCTCGAGGAACTCCAGCTCCATGCGTGCGCTCAGGCGCGCCTTGCGGAACTGGCTGCGGCTGATTTCGCCGTTGTCGAAAAACCGTTGGTTGTGCACCACGCAGCCCAGCGACACCGACTCCATCAGCCGGGGGCGGTTGCCTTCGCCGATGATGACCTCGGTGCTGCCGCCGCCAATGTCGACGATCAGCCGGCGCGGCGGCTCGCTGCCCATGCCCTGCGTCACGCCGCCATAGACCATTCGCGCTTCTTCGACGCCGGAGATGACCTCGATGTCGTGGCCGAGTGCGATTTCCGCCGCAGCCATGAAGTCGCTGCCGCGGCGCAGGCGGCGCATGGTGTTGGTGCCGACTGCGCGAACGCGGTCGGCGGGCATGCCGCGCAGGCGCTGGCCGAAGCGCTGCAGGCAGGCCAGTGCGCGGGCCTGGGTGTCGGCGCGCAGACGTTTGTCGGTATCGAGGCCGGCGGCGAGGCGGATCGGCTCGCGCAGGCGATCGATCACCTGCAGGTCGTGCCCGTTGCTGCGCGCCACCAGCATGTGAAAACTGTTCGAGCCGAGATCGACAGCCGCGACCTCAGTGCCTTCCTGTGCCGGCTCGGCGGCGTTTTTTTGTTTCATGCGCAAGAGATCCGTGCGGCGCGCGCGGCGGAGTCGCGGTGGATGTATCGGCAGTGTTGGGACATTTTCAGCCGGACCCGCTCCGTGGTGGGTGCTTAAAAGTAATGTTATAAATTATTATATTATTTTAAATAAATTATATAAATATTAACAACGCGATTGGGTGTTTCGAGCACAGCGGGTGGCGTCAATATACCTCAGCCGCCGCGAGATCACGCCAAATTCATTGACCCAGACGCTTAATTCCCCGAACATACTGCGGCTTAAATTTTTGCGGACCATTCCGCTCGGGAGTTCTCATGACGAAGCTTGCTTGCGTGGGCGTGTTTTTACTCGCCGCGCTGTCAACCGCGCCTGCGTTTGCCGAAGGCAACGCCGAAGCCGGCCGCGTGAAATCGAATACCTGCATGGGTTGCCACGGCATTCCGGATTACAACAACGCCTACCCGACGTACCGCGTACCCAAGCTTGGCGGACAGCACGAGGAATACATCATTTCCGCGCTCAAGGAATATCGCAGCGGTGCGCGCTCGTTCAAGACCATGCAGGCGCAGGCCGCCAGTCTGACCGATCAGGACATCGAGGATATCGCAGCCTATCTCGCACACGCTCCGGCGACGACCCATTAAGTCAGGTGAACCCATGAAGTCTTTAGCAATGTTTGCGATGCTGGCGCTGGTGGCAACCGCCGCGCAAGCCGAGTCCCCCGCAGTCCCGGCCAAGGCCGCCACCTGCTTCGCCTGCCACGGCCAGGGCGGTCACAGCACGATCGGCATGTATCCGATTCTGGCCGGCCAGTATGACAACTACATCGAGCGCGCACTGCACGAGTACAAGAGCGGCGAGCGCAAGAACGCGATCATGAACGGTCAGGCGGCGAGTCTCACCGATCACGAGATCGTCGAACTGGCGCAGTATTTCGCCGCGCAGGATGCGCTCTACACGCCGACCGAACAGGGCGCGCTGAAAAAGTGATTCAGGGCATTTCAAAAAAACCGCCGCAAGGCGGTTTTTTTATGGGTCAGAAGTCGAGTCGCGCACCCAGCAGCAGGCCCTGCAGGCGGGTGTCGAGCAGATAGCCGTTGCTGCTGACGTAATAGTACTTGTAGCGCCAGCCGGCACTGATGCTGAGTGGGCCAATAATCCGCGCACGCGCCTCGGCGGTGAAATCATTGGCGCGATTGCCGCCGCCGGCGATCCAGTTGCCGCTGGCGACGAGGCTCAGGCGCGGCGCCAGTGGCAGTTCCAGGCGCAGGTGCGCCATCGGAAAGGTCTTGTTCACCGGCTGGTCGCTCTGCGCCGTGCCACTGCTGTCCTGCACGCGAATGTCGCCGTCAAGGCGGCGCACGGTCACGCCCGCGGCGGCGCGTACCACGCCGAGTGTGAATGGGTAACGCAGCGTCACGCCGGTATCGCGGATGTCGGCGTGGGTGATCAGCAGGGTGCTGATGCCCGGCGCCAGGACGATGCCGCCGAATTGCAGGCCGCCGCTGGTCGATTGATTGTTGCCGGCGACTTGGATGCGCATGTAGTCGGCGGCAATATCCGGCCGCCACCAGCCGGGGCCGGTGTCCCAGTGCAGGGCGTAGCTGTTGCGATTGGTCGCGTGCGCGCCGAGGTCGCGATCGAGGTTGAGCTTCGCGCCGTTGTCGGTGATGGTGCCCGACACCCGCGCATCCCAGTTGCCATAGGCCAGGCCAAAGCCCTGTGCCTGCGCCAGCGTGGGGAGCAGCAGTGCGCCGGCAAGCAGCGTGTAGAAAAATTTATTCATCGACCTAGCTTATCGAATTTGCATCAGCGGATTGTTAATTTTTGTGGCACGGCGCTTCAGGATGCATTCAGGCAGCGGCGCTTACCTTGGCGGCAAGTTCCCTCACGAGATTTGCCATGTCATCCCTCAAGAAAAACTGCATCGTCGTGTTCGCCACGCTGCTGCCGGTGGTTGCGGCGCAGGCCCGGCCCGGCTGGGGCGATCAGCCCTGGTTCAGTCAGGGGCCCGGCAACAGCAGCTATCTGGATGTGTATTACACGCCATCCGCCAACCTGCACATCGACGATCCGGTGCTGGGCCCGGCCAGCGACACCGCCACGGGCTACGGCGCGCGTGGACAGTTCATGGTCGCGCCGAACCTCGCCATCAGCGGCGATTATCAGCGCAATGACTACGACAAGCTCGATGACAACGTCGATCGCTACAGCGCCGGCATCGGGCTGGTGGGCGAGGGCGGCGGAATTTATGCCGAGTACGCCGGGTTCGATTTTCCCGGCGACCATCTCAGTGGGCTGGGCGTGCACGCGCGGATCAATTTCCCACTGGCGCGCAACGTCAACCTGTTCGGCGACGCCGGGTATCTGACCGGCCTGCGCGATGACCGCGGCGATACCTATAACGGCCCCGATCTCGGCGGCGGCTTGAGCATCGGCTTGACGCCGCAACTGTCGCTGTTTGGCGAATACCGCTATACCCGGCTCGACGGCCCCGATTCGGTGAGTTACGAATTCGATGATGTCCGCACCGGCATGCGCTTCAACTTCTGGTGATGCCGCGACGCTGGCCCAATAAAAAGCCCCGCATGCGGGGCTTTTTGCAGTGCAGGACGATGACCTGGGCTTATTCGTCGAGGAACGAACGCAGGTAGTTGGCGCGTGACGGATGGCGCAGTTTGCGCAGCGCCTTGGCCTCGATCTGGCGGATGCGCTCGCGGGTGACGTCGAACTGCTTGCCGACTTCCTCCAGCGTGTGATCGCTAGTAAACATGTGCATGTCGATGCCGAAACGCATGCGCAGCACCCTGGCGTCGCGTTGATCTATTCGTCGAGGAACGAACGCAGGTAGTTGGCGCGTGACGGATGGCGCAGTTTGCGCAGCGCCTTGGCCTCGATCTGGCGGATGCGCTCGCGGGTGACGTCGAACTG
>JBOICJ010000052.1:0-7032 GCA_050740035.1 Stenotrophobium sp.
GTATAAGGTCAGGATCGTTTATCGGTCTCGCCCGGGTTGCCCTGTGTCGAAACGCGGGTGAGATCGGTCAGTTCCTCGCGACGATAGATGCCGAGTTTCTTGTAGATGCGCGAGGCGTGGTTGGCGACGGTCGAGATCGCGATATTGAATTGCCGCGCGACGCTCTTGAAGGTCTTGCCGGTGCTCAGGGCCCGTGCGATTTCCTGTTCGCGCGGCGACAACTGGTCCAGCGCCGTCAGCCGTCGCGCATAGATTACGTAAAGCGCCCCTTGCCGCGACAGCCGGAAATGCAGGTCCCGATGGCTGAAGGTGCCGTCGCTGTCGATGGCGTTCGCGGGGATCGGGCAGGGCATCACCGTGAAGGTGCCGGTGCCGAAGGTTTCCGCCAGCAGTTCGCGGAAGCGGCGCGAGGCGACATAGATCGCGCCGTGCGAGTCGATCAGCGCAGCGCAGCCGCGGTTGGGGCGTCCCAGCGAATACAGCCACTCATCGCGCTGGATGAAATGGCGCAGTGCCAGCGTGTCGGCCTCGATCATGTGGCCAATCGCGCGGCGGATGTCCTGCAGCGGGCGCGTCGCGCCCCTGGCCGGCAGCCGCAGCAACACGGTACTGCTGAGATCGCCACCGCCGCGGTGGGCGTAGTGGACCGCGTAGCCGTTGTCGTTCGCCGATTCGGGCAACTGCAAATCCGACGGCAGCGGCTTCAGATTGATTTCGCGCTTGTCCAGACGAAAAGGCAGCGCCATGAGTTGCGGGCGGCTCAGGCCGGTGCCCTGCGGATGCTCCGTAAATTCACCCGGCAAGGCGCTGCTGGAGTGTGTGTGCCATGCGCCGCTGCCGGCACCGGCCCACTGGCACAGGATCGCCAGCGCGTGCGGGCGAAACGTCAGCCACTCATCCTCGATGGCCGCGGTGTACAAAGCCTGAATGATGCGGTCCAGATCGGTGGTATCGATCTCAGTCAAGAGCGGCTTCCGCGTTGTTCGATTGATTGAGCGCGCTACACGAGAAGCTGTAGCCGGTTGCCGTAACGCTGTGCCGCAACCTGTCCGTTCTGATATGCCAGTTCGCCGTTGACCCAGGTGGCGCTGATACTTGCCGGCAGGGTGCGGCCTTCCAGCGGCGACCAGCCGCACTTGTACAGCACGTTGTCGCGGCTGACGGTGGTGCTGCCGTGCGGGTCCACCAGCGCCAGATCGGCCCAGTAGCCCTCGCGGATATAACCGCGCTCCTTCACGCCGAAGCGTTCGGCCACCGCATGGCTGGTTTTCTTGACGACCGTGCTCATGTTCAGCTCGCCGCGCTTCACCAGGTCGATCAGCATCAGCAGCGAATGCTGCACCAGCGGCAGGCCCGACGGCGCCTTGAAATATTTCTGCGCCTTTTCCTCGGCGGTGTGCGGCGCGTGGTCGGTGGCGATCACGTCGATTACGTCGTCGTGCACGGCCTTGATCAGCGCCACGCGGTCGGCCGCGGTCTTGATCGCCGGGTTGCATTTCACCAGCGTGCCGCGCTCGGCGTACCAGGATTCATCCATGTACAGGTGATGTACGCAGGCTTCGACGGTGATGCGCTTGCCGCCGACCGGGCCTGCGCTGAAAAACGACAGCTCGCGCGCGGTGGTCAGGTGCAATACATGCAGACGCGAGTTGTGCTTGCGGGCGAGACCGACGGCGAGTTCGGTGGATTTGTAGCAGGCTTCGGCCGAGCGGATCAGTGGATGCGCCGACATCGGTACGTCCTCGCCGTACTGCGCGCGGTAACGCTCCTCGTTGGCCTTGATCATCGGCGTGTCTTCGCAGTGGGTCAGCAGCGGCAGCTGCGAGTACTTGAAGATGCCCTCCAGCGTCTGCGGATTGTCCACCAGCATGTTGCCGGTCGATGCGCCCATGAAAATTTTTACTGCCGGCGCATCGCCGGGGCGCAGCGCCTTGATCTCTTCGAGGTTGTCGTTGGCGGCGCCGAAGTGGAAGGCGTAATTGGTGTGTGCGCGGCCGCGCGCGGCCTCGTATTTCGCCGCCAGCGCCGCGCGCGTCACGCAGTTGGGAATGGTGTTGGGCATGTCCATCACGCTGGTCACGCCGCCGGCGACGGCCGCCGCGGATTCTGTCGTGAGATCGCCTTTGTGGGTCATGCCGGGATCGCGGAAATGCACCTGATCGTCGATCAATCCGGGCAGCAGCCATTGGCCCTTGGCATCGTAGACCTTCACGCCGGCGGGCGCGGCGATCTTTGCCGCGATTTTTTCGATGCGGCCGTTCTTGATGAGAACGTCGGCGGGTGTTTCGTGGCCTTCGTTGATGACGTGTGCGTTGGTGATCAGCATATTCAAATACTCCAGTCGCCCCAGAGGGCCTGCATGGCGGCCAGCACGGCGATGCCGGCGGTCTCGGTTCTCAGAATTCGCGGGCCCAGGCCCAGCGGGATGAAGCCTGCGGTCTGGGCGCCGAGCATCTCGGCACCACTCAGTCCGCCTTCCGGCCCGACCAGCAGTATGACCGGTCGTTGCGGCGATTGCAGCGACGGCAGACTGAGCGCGGCGCCGGGCGCGAGCGTCAGCCGCAGTTCGTCGGTTTGACGGTGCAGCAGCCAGTCCTCCAGCGAGGCGACCTCTTCGAGTTGCGGCACGCAGGTGCGGCCGGACTGCTCGCAGGCGCTGGTGATGACGCCACGCCAGTGCTCCATTTTCTTGTCCCAGCGCTCGGCGTTGAGCTTGACCACGCTGCGCGACGACAGCAGCGGCACGAAACCGCTGACGCCCAGCTCCACCGCTTTTTGCAGGGTGTAGTCCATGCGCTCACCCTTGGAGACGCACTGCGCCAGCGTCACCTTCAGCGGCGATTCGCGCTGCGGTTCCTGGTAGCGGACCAGCCAGGCCTGCGCGTTGCGCTTGCCGATCTTGGTGATGACGGCCTCGTACTCGCCGCCCTTGCCGTTGAAGATCGTGAAATCCTCGCCGACCTTGAGGCGCAGCACTTGCAGCAGGTGGTGCGCCGGGCCTTCGGGCAAATCGATATGCGCGCCTTCGGTCAACGGCAGGTCGATGTAGATGCGCGGGTTAGCCATGAGCGGCCTCGTCGATGCCTTCTGCGGCAATGCGGCACATCAGGCCGATTTCTTCCGGGGTGATGACATATGGCGGCATGAAATAGATCACGTTGCCCAGCGGTCTGAGCAGCACACCGTGCTTCAGACCGTATTGATAGACGCGCAGGCCGCGGCGCTCCTCGGTGGGATAGGGTTCCTGCGTGCGGGCGTTCTTGACCATTTCCACGGCCATGATCATGCCCTGCTGGCGCACCTCGGCGATATGCGGGTGGCGGCGCAGTTCGTCGGTCGCCATCCACATGATCTGCGACAGCTGCCGGTTGCGCGCCAGCACGTCGGACGCTGCGAACAAGTCCAGCGTCGCCAGCGCCGCGCGGCAGGCCAGCGGATTGCCGGTGTAGGAATGCGAGTGCAGGAACGCCTTGCCGCTGCGGTATTCGTCGTAGAACGCGGCGTAGATCTCGTCGCGCGTCAGCGTCACCGCCAGCGGCAATGTGCCGCTGGTGAGGCCCTTGGACAGGCATAAAAAATCTGGTGTGACCTTGGCATGCTCACAGGCAAACATGCGGCCGGTGCGACCGAAGCCGACGGCAATTTCATCGGCGATCAGATGCACGCCGTGGCGGTCGCAGGCGGCGCGCAGCAGCGACAGATAGACCGGGTGGTACATGCGCATGCCGCCGGCGCATTGCACCAGCGGGTCGAGGATGACGGCGCTGACTTCGTGCGCATGCTTCACCAGCGTCGCTTCCATGTGCGCGAACTGGCGGCGCGTGTGATCTTCCCAGGATTCGCCGGGTCTGCGTTGGTAACAGTCCGGCGACGGTACGACGATCGGTTGCAGCAGCAGCGGCGCATAGGTGTCGCGGTACAGGCCGGTGTCGCCGACCGCGAGCGCGCCGAGGGTTTCGCCGTGGTAGCCGTTCGATAGCGTGATGAATTTTTGTTTTGCGGGCTTGCCGACGTTGCGCCAGTAGTGAAAGCTCATTTTCAGCGCGACTTCCACCGCCGATGAGCCGTTGTCGGCGTAGAAACACTTGCTCAGCCCTGGCGGCACGATCTGGCACAGGCGTTCCGCCAGTTCCACCGCGGGTTGATGCGTGAAGCCGCCGAGCATGATGTGGTCGATCTCATCGAGCTGCTGCTTCAACGCCGCGACGATCTGCGGATGGCGGTTGCCGAAGATGTTGGTCCACCACGAACTCACCGCATCGAGATAGCGCTGGCCCTCGAAATCCTCCAGCCAGACGCCTTCGGCTGATTTGATCGGCACCAGCGGCAACCACTCGTGGTCCTTCATCTGCGTGCAGGGATTCCACACACGCGCTTTGCTGCGGGCGACCCAGTCGGCGTTACTCACTTTTCATCGTCATTCCCGCGCAGGCGGGAACCCAGTTTTTTTCTTCCCTCTCCCGCAAGGGAAGAGGGGGTTTTGCTTATCGCCGCACCATTGCACTCAAGCACTTGGTGTCTCACAAGTCTTTAACCAGCACCAGCGAGTTGCGCTGGTAGTTGTAGAGCCGCTGCTTCTGCACCGGCAGATCCTTGATCTTGCCCTGCTCGAAGCCGTGCTCGATAAACCAGTGCGGCGTGTGCGTGGTGAGACTGAACAGTTTTTTCAGCTTGAGCTTGCGCGCTTCGGCTTCGACGCGCTTGAGCAGGGCGCTGGCGCGTCCCGCGCGCCGGTAATCGGGATGCACGGCGACGCAGGCCAGTTCGGCCATCTGGGTTTGCGCAAACGGCAGCAGCGCGCAGCAAGCGATGACGGCACCGTCGCGCACGATCACGGTGAAGTTGCCGATCTCCAGTTCCAGCTGCTCGCGCGAGCGCGGCACCAGCACGCCAGCGTCTTCCAGCGGCTGGATCAGGCCAAGCACGCCGCCGACGTCTTCGATGGTGGCGTGGCGCGTCGATTCGTAGTCGGCATCGGCGTAGAGCATCAGGCCGACGCCGTCGCGGGTGTACAGCTCGCGCACGATCGCGCCGTCGGTCTCGGCGCCGATCAGGTGCACGCGCTTGACGCCACCGAGGCTCGCAGCGATGCCGGCGCGCAGATAGCCGCGGTCCTGATCCTTGAGATGTTTTGCGTTCAGCAGTTTTTCGGCTTCGGCCAGCGGCAGTTGTCCGGCGTCGCCGGTATCGTTGGCCAGTTTCCAGTGATCCGGGTCCGAAGGCACGACGAACACCAGCTTGTCCGCCGACAGGGCCTGTGAGGTGGCGACCGCGACGTCTTCGTAGCGCAGGTTGAAGATCTCGCCGGTGGGCGAGTAGCCGATGGACGACAGCAGCAGCACGCGGTCTTTCGCCAGTTCGTCGCGCAGGGTTTCGACATCCACGCGCCGCACCTCGCCGGTGTGCTGGAAGTCGACGCCTCCGCGCACGCCGACCGGCCGTGCGGTGATCCAGTTGCCGCTGGCGATGCGCAGGCGCGCGCCGCCCATCGGCGTGTTGACGATGCCGGTGCTGAGCCGCGCCTCGATGTCCATGCGCAACGAGCCGGCCGCGGCCTTGACGCAGTCCAGGGCTTTGCGGTCGGTGACGCGCAGGCCGCCGACGGTCTGCGTCTTCAAGCCATGGACCTCGAGTTGCTGGTCGATCTGCGGCCGCGCGCCGTGCACCAGCACCAGCTTGACGCCAAGGCTGTGCAACAGCGCGATGTCGTAGAGAAACGCGTCGAAATCCGCGCGCGCCGCGACCTCGCCGCCAAAGGCGATGACGCAGACCGAGCCGTGGTGCGCGTGCACATACGGCGCGCAGCCACGCAGAGAAGCAATGAAGTCGGCAGGTTTCATCAGCGGATTATAAGGTTACGGAACTGATGCGGACGGACGCGTTGCGATTTTGAGTGTGAAATGCGTCACCCGCTCTCGGCAACCAGGTTAAAAATACTGTTATAAATTATAATAAATAATTATAAATATATTATAATATATAACAACATTCTGCCTGTTTGAAGCCGGAGCGGGTGGCGCCTGTTGCGCAACTTTACGTGACGGTATCGCGCGAGGTTCGGGCAATTCAGCCGGCGTTCACCCGCGCGGTGCTGCAATGTGCAGGACCGCTATAGACAGGCGCGTCGCCAGGCCGCAGCCTGCATGCGCCGGAGATGATCATGCGAATCACAGTCATAACCCTTCGCCGCAATGGCGCCGCGGCTTCGATGCGCAAGGCCGGATGGCTCGGCATCGGCGCGCTGGTTTTCCTGCTCGGCGCGGGTGTGGCGTTCGCCGACGATCCGCCGGCGCGCGTGGCCCGGCTCAGCGTGCTGGCCGGCGAGGTCAGCTACGCCGCCGCGGGACAGCAGAGCTGGAGTGCCATCGGCATCAATCGTCCGCTGATCGCCGGCGATCGCCTGCTCACCGGCGACGATTCCCGCGTCGAGCTACAACTGGGTGGCGCCAGTGTCCGGCTGGCGTCGAATACCGCGTCCAGCTTTCTTGCGCTCGACGAGCAGATCGCGCAGATCGAACTGAGCCAGGGCACGCTCAATCTCGATGTGCGGACTCTCGACGACGGCCAGAGTTACGAAGTCGATACGCCGACGGTGGCGCTGGTGGTCCGAACCGCCGGCGAATATCGCATCGACATCAACGGCGACAACAGCACCACGGTCAGTGTCTTCAGCGGCGCCGTTACGGTTTACGGCAGCAACGACAGCCAGTATGCGCTGACTGGACGGCAGTCTTACCGCTTCGGCGACGCCGCGCTGACCGATGTGGTGGGGCAGCCGCTGCCGGCGCCCGACGCCTTCGATGATTGGTGTTTCGCACGCGACGACGCCGAGCGCGGTGCCGCGACGCAGACCTACGTGTCGCCCGATATCGTCGGCGCCAGCGACCTCGACGCCTACGGCCAGTGGCGCGATGTCGACGACTACGGTTACGTCTGGTTTCCGAGCGCGGTGGCGGCGGGCTGGGCGCCGTACCGCTACGGTCATTGGGTATGGATCGCGCCCTGGGGCTGGACCTGGATCGACGATGCGCC
>JBOICJ010000053.1:0-5530 GCA_050740035.1 Stenotrophobium sp.
CTCAAGGGCCATCGCTCGGTGGGTGGCATGCGCGCCAGCCTTTACAACGCGATGTCTGAACAGGGCGTGCAGGCTCTAGTGTCCTACATGCAGGAATTTGCGAAAAAGCACGGCTAATGCCGCTACCACAGGCGCCTATCAACGATCCGCCGACAGCGGGCGGCGCTTTACAGGAGTTTTTCATGCTCAAGATTCAAACCCTCAACAATATTTCCAAGCTCGGCCTCGAGCGCCTGCCGCGCGAGAACTACGAGATTGCCTCCGAGTTCCAGAATCCGGATGCGGTGCTGGTGCGCTCTGCCGACATGCACAAACTGGAAATTCCGGCGTCGGTCAAGGCCATCGGCCGCGCGGGCGCCGGCACCAACAATATCCCGGTGGCGAAGATGTCGCAGCGTGGGGTCCCGGTGTTCAACGCTCCCGGCGCCAACGCCAACGCGGTCAAGGAGCTGGTGATCGCCGGCATGCTGCTGGCCGCGCGCAATATTTCGCAATCGCTGGATTTCGTCCGCAAGCTGGACGGCGATGACGCGGCCATGCACAAGGCGGTGGAGGACGGCAAGAAGAAATTTGTCGGCTTCGAGCTGCCGGGCCGGGCGCTGGGCGTGATCGGCCTGGGTGCGATCGGCGTCAGGGTCGCCAATGCCGCGGTCGAGCTGGGCATGGATGTTTACGGGTTTGATCCGGCGATGACCGTGCAGAACGCCTGGAAGCTGGATGCCCGCGTCAAGCAGGCGATGTCGGTGGACGATCTGGTTTCCAAGTCGCAGTTCATCTCCGTGCACGTTCCCTTGCTCGATGCGACGCGCGGGCTGATCAACGCCGATCGTCTTAAATTGATGAAGAAGCAGGGCGTGATCCTGAACTTTGCGCGCGACGCGATCGTCGATGAAAAGGCCGTGGTCGAGGCACTCAATGCTGGCACTTTGCATGCTTATGCCTGCGACTTCCCCAGCAACGCACTCAAGGGTCATCCGCGGGTGATCGCGACGCCGCATCTGGGCGCTTCCACCGGCGAAGCCGAGGACAACTGCGCGATGATGGTCGCCGACCAGATCCGCGAATTCCTCGAAGTCGGCACCGTGCGCAATTCGGTGAATTTCCCGGAGGCGGTCATGCCGCTGATGCAGGGCGTGACGCGTCTGTGCATCGTCAATGCCAACGTGCCCAACATGGTCGGCCAGATCACCACGGTGCTGGCGCGCTTCAATCTCAATATTTCCGACCTGCTCAACAAGTCGCGCGGCGATATCGCCTATACGCTGGCCGATGTCGATTCGACCGTGCCGGAAGGCGTGTTGACCGAAATCGCGGCGATCAAGGGTGTGCTGGCGACGCGAATGATTGCTGCGCGATAGAATTCGCCTCCGGTTGTCTCTGCCCGGCCCGATTCCGGCCGGGCGGGGCTTGTTGCGTGATGGCGATGGCTGTGGGCAACCGGGCAGAATAAAATTCGCATAGGAAAGGCCATGACCGAAGGACCGCTTGCCAAGGCTCGCGTACAGATCGATGCGCTGGATGAGCAAATCCAGTCGCTGGTTTCGCAGCGCGCGCGCATCGCTCAGGAAGTTGCGCAGATCAAGTTGCGCAAGGGCGATACTGGCGATCACTACCGGCCCTCACGCGAGGCGGAAGTTCTGCGTCGCGTCATGGAGCGCAATGCCGGGCCGCTGACCGACGAAGTGATGGCGCGGCTGATGCGCGAAATCATGTCGGCCTGCCTGTCGCTGGAATCGCCGCTGACCATTTCCTATCTCGGCCCGGAAGGCACCTACACGCAGGCCGCGGTACTCAAGCATTTCGGCGACAGCATCAAGGCACGCCCGGCTAGCGCCATCGATGAAATCTTCCACGACGTTGAAAGTGGCGCGGCCGATTACGGCGTAGTGCCGGTGGAGAACTCCACCGGTGGCGTCGTGATTCACACGCTGGATGAACTGGTCAACACCAAGCTGCGCATCTGCGGCGAAGTGGCGCTGCCGGTGCACCATCACCTGCTGTCGCACGAGACTGAGATCGGCAAGATCAAGCAGGTTTATTCGCACGCGCAATCCTTTGCCCAGTGCCGCAAATGGTTGGACGCCAAGTTACCCAAGGCTGTGCGCGAAACCGTTGCCAGCAATGCGCAAGCGGCACTGATTGCCAGAGACAAGGGCGGCGCAGCGATTGCCAGCCAACAGGCCGGCAAGCTCTATGGACTCAATATCCTTGCGTCGAACATCGAGGACGACTCCAGCAATACCACGCGCTTTCTGATCATTGGCAAGCAGGACCCCACGCCGACCGACGGTGACATCACCTCGATCGTGCTTTCCGCCCACCGCAATCTGCCGGGTGCGCTGTTCAAGCTGCTCAAGCCGTTTGCCGATGCGGGTCTCGACATGAATCGCATCGAGTCGCGGCCGATGAAAAACGCGGCGGTGCAGGATTATTTCTTTTTCATCGATTTCAACGGGCACGCCCAGCAGGATCATGTGAAAAAAGTGTTGGACGGGGTGCGCGCCAACGCGGCGTTCTTCAAAATACTGGGTTCTTACCCGCGAGCGGTGATGTGATGAGTCAGCCCCTGTACAAAAAAGCCTTGGCCGGCGTGTTGTCTCTGGAGGCCTACACCCCCGGCATGCCGATCGACGAATTGCAGCGCAAGCTGGGCGTGTCGGATGCGGTCAAGCTCTCGTCCAACGAAAATCCGCTGGGCATGAGCCCACGCGTGCGCGAGGCGGTTGCCGCAGCGGTTGCCGGTACCGATCTGGCGCGGTATCCCGACGGCAGCGGTTTTCGCCTGAAGCAGAAGCTGGCGGCAGTGCATGACATCGCGACCGAGCGCATCACGCTGGGCAATGGCTCCAATGACATCATCGAATTGCTCGGCCGGGTCTATCTCGGTCCGGGACGCAAGGCGATGTTTTCCGCGCACGCTTTCGCGGTGTATTCGATCATTGCGCAGGCGCAGGACGCTGAAGCGGTCTTGGTGCCGGCGCGTCCATTGAGCGATGCGATGCCGCTCGGACACGATCTCGACGCCTTCGCCCGCCGCCTGACAAACGACGTTTCGCTGGTTTTCATTGCCAACCCGAACAATCCGACCGGCACCTGGTTGCAGCCCGGCGAAATCGAGGCGTTCATGCGCAAGGTTCCCGCCGATGTGATCGTCGCGCTCGACGAGGCTTACAACGAATACATGGATCCGGCGCTGCGCTGCGATTCACGCGCGCTGCTGGAGAAGTTCCCGAACCTGGTGGTATTCCGGACGTTCTCCAAGGCCTATGGTCTTGCCGGACTGCGCGCCGGCTATGCCTTGTCCAGCGCCGGCATGGCCGACCTGTTGAATCGCGTACGTCAGCCGTTCAACAACAACAGTCTGGCGCTGCTGGCCGCCGAGGCGGCGCTGGAGGACCAGGAGCACGTCAACCACTCGGTCGCGCTGAATCTGCGCGAACGTGTGCGGCTCACCGCTGCGCTGACCGCAATGGGCTTGCGGGTGTTGCCGTCGCAGGCCAATTTCCTGGCGATCGGCTTCAACCGCGACGCCGGGCCGCTGCACCAGGCTTTGCTGGCACGCGGCATTATCGTGCGGCCGGTGGCGTCCTATGACATGCCGCAGTTCCTGCGCGTGAGTATCGGCACCGAGGCCGAGAACGATCGCTTCCTCGCGGCACTGCGCGATATCCTCAAAACGTGATCCAGAAACTTGCCGTCATCGGACTGGGACTGATCGGCGGATCGCTGGCCCGCGACCTGCGTGCCAGCGGCTTCGCGAAATCGATTGTCGGTTTCGATCTGGATGCCGGGCAGGTCGATGCGGCGTTGCAGTTGGGCGTCATCGACAGGGCCGGACGCACGGCGGCTGCGGCAGTGACCGATGCCGACATGGTGGTGGTGTCGGTGCCGGTACTGCACACCGCCGATGCCCTGCGTGAATTGCTGCCGGGATTGTTACCGGGGGCGACGGTCACCGATGTCGGCAGCACCAAGCAATCGGTGCTACGCGATGTGGCCCGTGTCTGTGGCGATCTGCCGCCGTGGTTCGTCGCCGGTCATCCGATTGCCGGAACGGAGAAAAGCGGGGTTGCCAATTCCATGGCCGGACTGTTCAAGGGACATCGCGTGATCCTGACGCCGCATGCCGCACAGAACGCACAGGCGCAGGCGCGTGTCGCGGCGATGTGGCAGTCCGCAGGCGCTCGCGTCGTGCAGATGAACCCGGATCAGCATGACGAAATCTTCGCGGCAACTTCGCATCTGCCGCATCTGCTGGCCTACAGCTATGTCGACATGCTGGACCGGCTCGATGCGCAGCACGAAATCTTCCCGAATGCCGGCGGCGGTTTCCGCGATTTCACCCGCATTGCCTCATCGTCTCCGCAGATGTGGCACGACGTGGTCCGCGCCAACAAGGACAGCGTCAGCATGCTGTTGCGCAAGCAGATCGACGAACTGCAAATCCTGCGACAGATGATCGAGCAGGAGCGCTGGGACGAGGTGTATGAACTGTTCCAGCGTGCGCGCGCGGCGCGTGAGCGTTACCTGGCAAAAATCGAATGAACATCGCCTCCGATGCAAGCGTTTCGTCCTTGTTAAATCTCAGAATGAATCATGACTGAAGTCAGCTTTACCGCCTTGCCGGGCGGCCACCTTACCGGACAACTGCGGGTGCCGGGCGACAAGTCCATCTCGCATCGCGCAGTGATGCTCGGTTCTCTGGCTGAAGGCGTCACCGAAGTCCAGGGTTTCCTGACCGGCGAAGACTGCCTCGCGACCATGAAGGCATTTCAGGCCATGGGTGTGCGTATCGAAAAAACCGGACCTACGGCGCTCAGGATCACCGGTGCCGGCAAGGCCGGTTTGTCGGCACCGTCATCGGCACTGGACCTGGGCAATTCCGGCACTTCCATGCGACTGATGGCCGGGTTGATGGCGGCGCAGAAATTTTCTTCCGCGCTGACTGGCGATGCCTCGCTGTCGCGCAGGCCGATGGCGCGGGTGGTGGAGCCGCTGCGTCTGATGGGCGCCAGCATCGCCACCACCGAGGGGCAGCGCGCGCCACTGAAGATTTCTCCCGTCGGGCAGTTGAACGGTATCCGCTATCAATCGCGGGTGGCCAGCGCACAGGTGAAGTCCTGTCTGCTGCTCGCCGGTCTGTATGCGCGGGGCATGACTGAAGTGCTGGAACCCGAAGCTTCGCGCGATCACACCGAGCGCATGCTCGCGGCATTTGGCGTTCGTATCGAGGCCTCGGCAGGACGCGCCGCAGTGCAGGGTGGGCAGATGCTCACCGCGACACATATCCAGGTGCCCGCGGATATTTCCTCCGCCGCATTTTTCATGGTGGGCGCGGCGATGACGCCGGGCTGCGAGATCACCTTGGCGGATGTCGGTGTCAATCCGACCCGCACCGGCATCATCGACGTGCTGCGCCAGATGGGCGCTGAAATCGAACTGTTGAACCCGCGTGAGTTCGGCGCCGAACCGGTCGCCGATCTTCGGGTTCGTGGCGCCCGCTTGCACGGAACCGCGATCGGAAAGGATC
>JBOICJ010000054.1:0-18818 GCA_050740035.1 Stenotrophobium sp.
GCATCCCGCTATAATTCCGCCCCTTTGGGCCTGTAGCTCAGTTGGTTAGAGCAGGGGACTCATAATCCCTTGGTCCTCGGTTCAAGTCCGAGCGGGCCCACCAATTTTTCATGATTCCGGTTGTTCCAAGCGTCATCCGGAGGGACTTTGAAAGCCATCAAGAAATCGACCAAGCTGGCCAATGTGCTCTACGACATCCGCGGGCCGATCACGGATGCGGCGCGAAAGATGGAGGACGAGGGCCAGAAAATCATCAAGTTGAATATCGGCAACCTGGCCGCGTTTGGCTTTGACGCGCCCGAAGAAATCCAGCAGGACATGATTCGCAATCTGCCCAATTCGGCAGGTTATTCCGACAGCAAAGGCATCTTCGCGGCACGCAAAGCGGTGATGCACGAAACCCAGAAGCAAAACATCGCCGGCATCACGCTGGATGATGTTTATCTGGGCAACGGTGCCAGCGAGCTGATCGCCATGGCTGCCAATGCCTTGCTCAACGAAGGCGATGAGTTGCTGGTGCCGATGCCCGACTATCCGCTGTGGACCGCCTCCGCCAGTCTGGCCGGCGGCAAGCCAGTGCATTATCTGTGCGACGAGGCTCATGGCTGGATGCCCGATCTGGCGGACATCCGCGCCAAGATCACGCCGCGCACCAAGGGTATCGTGGTGATCAATCCCAACAATCCGACGGGCGCGCTCTATTCGGATGAGCTTTTGCTGGGCCTGATCGAGATCGCACGCGAGCACGGCTTGGTGCTGCTCGCCGACGAGGTCTATGACAAGGTTTTGTATGACGGCGTCAAACATACCGCGATCGCCAGCCTGTCCACCGACGTGCTGACGCTCACGTTCAACTCGCTGTCCAAAAGCTATCGTTCATGCGGCTATCGCGCGGGCTGGATGGTGGTGTCGGGCGACAAGGTCGCCGCACGCGATTACATCGAGGGCCTGAACATGCTCTCCAACATGCGCCTGTGCCCCAACGTCCCGGGACAATGGGCCGTGCAGACCGCCTTGGGCGGATATCAGAGCATCAACGATCTGGTCGGCGAAGGCGGCCGCCTGCGTCGCCAACGCGATCTGGCCTATGAACTGATCACTGCGATTCCCGGCGTGAGCTGCGTCAAGCCGCAAGCCGCGTTGTACATGTTTCCCAGACTCGATCCCAAGGTTTATCCGATCAAGGACGATCGCCAGTTTTTCTTTGAGGTTCTGAACGAAACGCGCGTGATGCTGGTGCAGGGCACCGGATTCAATTGGCCGACATCCGATCATTTCCGGATCGTGTTCTTGCCCCACGAAGACGATCTGCGTGAAGCCATTGGCCGAATCGCAAAATTCCTCGAGAGCTATCGGAAACGTTTCGCGGCATAGCGCAGGGTTTCGCGGCAACGCTACGCGCTGTGCAGGTCCATGAAACGCTGCATCAACCGCAGATAATGGCGCTGCTGGAAGTGCAGCAGGTGGTTGCCGGGGAACCAATGCAGGGAACTGCCCCGCCAATGTTCGTGCAGCAGATTGACGAAGCGCGGCGAGGTCAGGCGATCACCGGCGCCACCGATCACCAGCAAGCGCTCGGGCGCAAGCTTCGGCGTGTAGCTCAGCGGACTGTGCAGCGCCAGACCATGCCGCAATTCCTGGATGCTGAGTCCGTAAATTTTCATCGCAGCCAGCAGCAACGGACGGATCGGCTGCCATTCCAGCGCCATGTCGATCGGCGCCACCACCGGCGAATTGGGAATGCAGAACGCCAGACGCGCGTCGGCATTGGCGAGCATGGTGGCGATATAGCCGCCCAGACTGTAGCCGGAGACGCCCATGCTCGACACCCCTTGGGCCTGGAGATAATCCATGTAGACGCGCACGTCGTGCACGGCGTGCAGCATCGCCTCGTTGGCCTGCGAGAAGCCGCCGGCAAAAAAACCAAAGCCGCTGAACGGCTGCGTCAAGCCGCGGCGATAACCGTGGAACGGCTCGGTCACCAGCAGCACGTCGTAGCCGCGGCGATACAGCCATTTCAGCGAAAACCCCCAAGTGTTGGCGAAGAATGGATCGGCCATGAACCCATGCAGGAAAATCAGCGTCGGCCGCGGCCCGCCGGGATGGCGGAAGTGCAGCGCACTGGCCTGACGGTTGCGGCGATGACGAGCGTAAACCTCGCGCATCTGCGGATTCAAGGTCTGGAACTTGCTCTCGAATTGCAGCAGTCGCGCCGGTATCCCGCGCGGGCGATAGCCGCGCCAGCGCGGCGCGCTTTCGTGCACCTGATGATCGCGGCTCGGCGCGAGGAATACCGCGTCGGCGTCGCCGCGATCGGCATACGAATGATAGAACTGCAACAGCTGACGTTGCCGCCGCATGTCCCAGGGCAGGGCCAGATGCCGCGCCATCGCCCCGACCATCAGCGAACCCAGTCCGGTGCGCAGCACGCGATCGGCCGCCGCGGTACCACGCACCCGCAACGGGTATCGGGCATCGAGTTCGGTGTGATCGGACTGGCGATAGAAATCGGCGCTCAGCGCGTCCCACCATGCCACGTTGTCAGCACTCATGCCGCCCCCGGTTTTGCTGTTACCGATCGCGCGACTTTATCCGGAATCTTTCGGACCTGCTGCGAACAACCTGCGCGAAACGAGCGCCTGCCTGCGCCCGCCGTTTCGGTCAATCGTGATCAATCGCGACGATACATCGTCACCACGCAGGCGCCGCCGAGCCCGAGGTTGTGCTGGAGCGCGATGCGCGCACCTTCGACCTGACGCCTGTCGGACTGGCCGCGCAACTGCCAGACCAGTTCGGTGCACTGCGCGAGTCCGGTCGCGCCCAGCGGATGGCCCTTGGATAACAAACCACCGGAAGGATTGGTCACGTACTTGCCGCCGTAGGTGTTGTCGCCATCCCAGATGAATTTCTCGGCACCGCCTTCGGGACAGAGACCGATGGCTTCATAGGTCAGCAACTCGTTGGCGGTAAAGCAGTCGTGCAGTTCGACTACGTCCACATCCTCGACGCCGATACCGGCCTGCTCGTAGACCTGTTTTGCCGCGGCCTTGGCCATGTCGTAGCCGACCATCTTGATCATCGACTGCGGCGCGAACGTCGTCTCGAAGTCGGTGGTCATGGCCTGACCGGCGATGTAGACCGGCTTGCTGATGCCATGCTTCTTCGCAAACTCATCGGAGCAGACGATCGCCGCGCCGGCGCCACAGGTCGGCGGGCAGCACTGGAAACGCGTCAGCGGATCGAACACTTCCTCCGACGCCATGATCTGCGCCACGCTGAGCTTCTCACTGAACAGCGCGTACGGATTATTGCTGGCGTGGATGCGCGCCTTCTCGGAAATCTTGGCGAAGGTTTCCTTCCGGGTGCCGTGCTGGAAACGATACTCGCGGCCGGCGCCGCCAAACATCTGCGCCGCGGGCGGAGCCTGATTCATGCCCTGTACATCGTTCATCACCTGCGCGAACTTGCCCAGCGGCGGCTCGCGGTCGTTGAACTTGTTGCCGAGTGCGCCCTTCTCCATTTTCTCGAAACCCAGCGCGAGCACGCATTCGGCCATGCCGCCTTCGACCGCCTGCCGTGCCAGCCACAGCGCGGTCGAACCGGTCGAGCAGTTGTTGTTGACGTTGACCACCGGAATTCCGGTCAGGCCCAGCTCGTACACCGCACGCTGGCCGCAGGTGGAATCGCCGAAGACATAGCCGACATAGGCCTGCTGCACTTCGTTGTAGGCGATGCCGGCATCGGCCAGCGCTTTCTGACCGGCTTCGCGGGCCATCTCGTAATACTCGGGGCTGGCACCGGGCTTGGCGAACTTGGTCATGCCGACACCAATCACATTGACGCGACGTTTCATTTCAATCTCCTAGAGTGGTTGCCCCTCTCCCGCACGCGGGCGAGGGGACTGTCTCCTTCAAATCAATTTGTTCAACACCGACAACTCATGCGCGAGTTTGACGTCGCCATCGACGCGCAACCTGCCGCGCTGATACAGATCGCGCACCTCGGCCTCGTCGCTGGCCAGCGCCACCAGATCGGCGTCGTCGATGCCGAACACCGCCGCTGCCTTGTCGCTGGTGCCGGCTTCGACTTTCGGCATCTTGCCGCTGAGATCGACGACCCAGTTGGCTTCCGGCACGCGCACCTTGAACTGCACGATGCTGCCGGCAAGACCATTGACGGCTTTGCTGTCGCTGCCGAAGCGCCGACCCAGCGCCGCAAAAATCTCACCGCTGCGCCCTGTCACCGGAGCTGCGCCTTTTGCGGCCGCAGATTTCACCGACGGCGCTGTGGCGCCGCCCGCACCGACACGCACCTTGATCGCCTGTTGCAACAATTTCGGATCGATCTTCTGCAGGAAAGCGAGTTTCTGCGAGGCCATGACGTTGCCGGTGACTTTCATCTTGCCGCCGAAATAGAGCTTGTTGGCGTCGGCCTTGCCGGTGGACATGGCGACAAAATTCTCGTCGCTCAATTCCAGCGTCACATCCGGCTTGTCGGCAACGCCTTGCACCAGGCTGCCATTGCCGGATTTCAGGTCCAGCGTCCAGGTACTGTCCGGATCGGCGAGCTTGAACTGGAACACGGTTTTGGTTTGATCGCCGAGGCCCTTGTTGGCGGCCAGATACGCTGCGATCGCGGCGAAGATATCGGCCGAAGTCGGCCCGGTCGATGTTGCCGCAGGCGCAGGCGCGGCCGCAGCAGCGTCTGTGCCTACGCGTGCGGCCACCGCCGCTTCGACCAGCTTTGGGTCCATCTTTTGCAGGAATCCGAGCTTCTGCGAAGCCATGACGTTGCCGGTGACTTTCAGCTTGCCGCCGAAGTAAAGCTTGTTGGGGTCGGCCTTGCCGGTGCACATGTCGAGGAAGTCGGCATCGCTCAGCGCCAGCGTCACATCCGACGCTGCGGCTTCACCCGCGGCACAAGAGCCGGCACCATTCTTGAGATCGATCACCCACGCGCTGTCCGGGCCATTGAGCTTGAACTGGAACACGGTCTTGATCTGTCCGGCGAGTTCCTTGTTCTGCGCGATGTAAGCCCCGATGCCGGCGAACACGTCGGCGCTGATGGGCTCAGTCGCAACCACCGCACCTGCACTCGCGGCCGCCGCGGCTTTCGCCTTCGGTTGCGCCAGCGGAATCTGTTCGTAGACTTCGACCGCGGCGTTCTTGATGACGAGCTTGTTGCGCTCCTTGACCGAGGTCTCGAATACAAAGCGCGTCGGCGACTCCTTCCAGATTCGGGTCACCAGCGTCTCGCCGGGGAACACGCTCTCGGCAAAGCGCACCTTGATGCTCTTGAAGCGGCGCGCATCGTTGCCGCACTGAGACTTGATGATGTGCCGCGCGACATGCCCGTAGGTACACAAGCCATGCAGGATCGGCTTGTCGAAGCCAAAGGCTTTTGCAAACGCCGGATCTGCGTGCAACGGATTCCAGTCGCCGGAGAGACGATACAACAGCGCCTGATTCGGATCGGTCTTTTCCTCGATGACAGCGTCCGGCTCGCGCGCCGGCGGCAGGTTGATTTCCGCCGAGCTGCCGCGCTCACCACCCCAGCCGCCGGCACCGCGCACGAACGTCGTGATTTCGTTATAGGCGATTTCCTCGCCGGTGTCGGCATCACGGCTGGTGACTCCGAACGTCACCACCGCGTGCGGCTTCTTGTCCCAGGCCTCCTTGAACTTGAACGTATGTTTGAGTCTGGCTTTTGCCGGCAGCGGACGTTTGACTTCGGTGTACTGCTCGCCGTGCAGCACGCGATCAAAACCGTAGTTCATGCCCGGCAGGATCTGGCGGCCTTCTTTCGCCGCGCCGAGCATGGCGTTCATCGCCGGCATCACCGCATAGGTCGGCACCGCCTGGAACTTATCGCCGTTGACTTCGTAAACGTATGCCAGCTCTTTTTCATCGAGCGCATCGCGGGCCGCGCCGACACCCAGCGCGTACAGCGCCAGATCGCGTTCGTCGTAGGCAGACTCCACCGTCACCTCGGTCGCGGCGGCGACATCAAGGTCGATGAACTCATTGCCGCCGAGACTCTTCTTGCTCAGGTTGGCCAACACTGGCGCCATCGACTCGTTGATATTGGCCGGATGCTCGGCGTCGGCAAAGTCGACGATCGCATGCCACTTGCCGGCGACATCCTCCGGCGCGAAGCCCGCGGCGGTCTTGAAGAAATGTCCTCGGCTGCGCTCCCAGCGCAGCTTGGCGACGTAACCGGCGCCGACCTCGAAGCTGCTGCCGGTCTCGCTGCAATCTGCATGGCACAGCCAGCCCACCAGCGGACTGACGTACTCGGGCTTGAGCGCCGCGATCAATTCCGGCGGCAGCACGGTTTCCGTCAATCGCGAACCGGCCAGCGGCGCGATGGTGTTGACGTGAATATTCTTGCTGCGGCCCTCGAGCGCGAGCGTCTGGCCCAGTCCGAGGATGCCGAGCTTGGCGGCCGAGTAATTGGCCTGGCCGAAGTTGCCGTAGATGCCCGCGGCGGAGGTGGTCATGATGATGCGGCCGTAATTCTTGTCGCGCATGATCGGCCACGCCGCGTAGGAGACGCTGAACGAACCGTTGAGATGCACGCGCTGGATCAAGTCCCAATCTTCGCGGGTCATCTTGGCGAAACTGACATCGCGCAGGATGCCCGCGTTATTGATGACGATATCGACCGTGCCGAAAGCATCGACCGCAGTCTTGACGATCTTGTCGCCGTCTTCGACGGAATCGTAGTTGGCGACGGCGTCGCCGCCGAGCGCCTGGATCTCTTCGACGACCTTGTCGGCCGCGGCGGACGACTTGCCGCCGCCATGGATATTGCCGCCGAGATCGTTGACTACGACCTTGGCGCCGCGCGCGCCGAACATCAGCGCGTGCGAACGGCCCAGACCGTTGCCGGCGCCGGTGACAATGACGACCTTGCCGTCATAGCGAAGTTGATCAGCCATTTTCCATCCACCTCAAAGTGTCATTAGCTTGTTTTGAAACCCCGGGCCATGGAGGGCCCGGTCTTGAACAGGACGTTCACATAGTCCTTGCAATCAGTTCCTTCATGATTTCGTTGGTGCCGCCGTAGATGCGCTGCGCGCGGCAATCGATGTAGGCACGGGCAATCGGGTACTCCATCATGTAGCCGTTTCCGCCGTGCAGTTGCACGCACTGGTCGATGACCTTGCCCATCAGGTCCGAAGTCCAGTACTTGGCGATGGCGGCATCGTCGACGCCGAGTTTTTTCTTGATCGCCAATTCGATGCACTTGTCGACGAACACGCGGGCGATGGCGATCTCCGCCTTCATCTCGGCGAGTTTGAAACGCGTGCTCTGGAACGAAGCGACCGGCTTGCCGAAGACCTTGCGACCGCGGGTGTAGTCCAGCGTCATGTTGAGCGCACCCTCGGCCCCGGCCACCGAAGTGACCGCAATCATCAGACGCTCCCAGGCCAGCTCCTGCATCAGCTGGACGAAGCCCATGCCTTCACGCACGCCAAGCAGGTTGGCCTTTGGCACGCGCACGTTTTCAAAGAACAGTTCGCAGGTGTCCTGCGCGTGCATGCCGATTTTTTTCAGCGGCCTGCCCTTGGTGAAGCCGGGTGTGCTGGCCTCAACCACGATCAGCGAAATATCTTTCGCGCCCTCGCCGCTGTTGCCGGTCTTGGCAACCACCACGACCAGATCGCTGAGATAGCCATTGGTGATGAACGTCTTGGAACCATTGATAACGTAGTGGTCGCCATCGGATACCGCCGTGGTTTTGACGCTCTGCAAATCCGAACCGGTGCCCGGCTCGGTCATCGCGATGGCGCTGACCAGTTCGCCACGCGCCATCCGCGGCAGCCACTGCAACTTCTGCTCCTTCGTGCCGAAATTGTTGATGTAGTTGGCGACGATATCCGAGTGCAGCGAGAAGCCGACACCGGAGTCCCCGGCATGCGCCTGCTCTTCCATCAGGATCGTGCTGTAGCTGCGGTCGACGCCGAGGCCGCCGAATTCCTCCGGCATGGTCACGCACAGCAGGCCCAGTTCTCCGGCCTTGTTCCACAGCTTGCGGTCGACGTGCTGCTGGGCCTCCCAGGCTTCGCGATGCGGCACGACCTCTTCAGCAAAAAAGCGCCGTACAGTCTTGCGGAAATCTTCATGTTCGGCGGAATACAGGGTGCGAGGAATCAAGGTCAGCTCCAAGAGGAAGGAAATTTGCCTCGGACGTTTACATACAGTCCAGACTGTATGATAATCGGAAGCGGACTCGGGCTGTCAACGCCGTCTGTCAGACTTGCAGACAAGCCCTTAACAAGGCTGAATATTTATTGATCCAACCACAACCTTCTTGAATAAACTCTCGGGTGGGACCGGATTCAGTTCGTGATTGCCACGCCTGTGGCCGGATTAATAACAAACCATGCTCTGTGTTATTGAGGCGGCCATCTGCGCGCTCTATCATCCGTGCATCCCACGAAACAGCAGCACCCCTTCTCAAGAAGATTGTGGCCGCCTCAATAATCCGCATCCATCAGATACCCCATGCCAAGCCGATCCGTACAGAAGAAGCCCGCAGCTGTCACGCGCAAGCGGCGTACCCAGGCGGAGCGCAGCGGCAACATGCGCGACCGCCTGCTCAGGGCCACGCTGGAAAGTCTCGCCGAGGATGGCTACACCGGCAGCACGCTGAGCTCCATCGTGCGTCGCGCCGGCGTCTCGCGCGGCGCACAGGTGCATCACTATCCATCGAAAAATGCACTGATCCTGGATGCCGCCGAATACCTGATGCGCCGCGCCTATCGGGTGCTGGGCGAGGTGTTGCTCGGCATTGCCAATGAGGAAGACCGCCTGCAAGCCCTGCTGCAGGCGACGTGGAAGGAAATCTTCGACACCCGCATGTATCAGGCCTACTTTGAACTGCTGATCGCCAGCCAGCACGACAAGGAATTGGCTACGGCACTCAAAAAACTCACCCGCAGCGCCAGCGCCACCGTGGCACAGCCGATCCGGCATTACTTCGAGCCGTCATCCGGCAGCAGCGAAGATCACCAGGAATTATTCACCATGACCACACTGCTGTTTGGCGCAATGTCTGCGAGCAGTCATCTCGCCGTCAGCACCGACCAGACCCAGCGCCAGATGGAACTCTGGTGCCGCATCATGGCCAGCCATATCCGTGCCCGCAAGGGCGTATCGACTCCGCCGCCCCGCCCGGACACATGGGAAAAGACCGAGCCCCGGCGCAAACCAAAATAGCATCCGGTGTTTCGATGAATGTCCCGGGTCCAATCGCAACATGGCTCGCGAGCGGCACGTTTCTTATTGCGGGACTGCTGCTGGCTGCCTGTGGCAACAGCAGCGCACCTGCCGGCGAACTCGCGCAAGCCCCGCCCACGCTGCCGTTCATCAGCGCCGGCTCCACGCGTTTGACCGACGCGCTGGGACGCGAGGTGATCCTGCGCGGCTATAACGTCATCGCCCTGCGCTCGGAC
Source organism: Stenotrophobium sp. (assembly GCA_050740035.1). Classification (GTDB taxonomy): domain Bacteria; phylum Pseudomonadota; class Gammaproteobacteria; order Nevskiales; family Nevskiaceae; genus Stenotrophobium. Next base: position 9,461 of record JBOICJ010000054.1, read on the forward strand.
AGGAACCATCCGCCGTATCGAAATGCCGACGGCACCATCAATCCACCCAGCCGCCTGTTCGATCTTCAGGATCTGGACGACGCCGATTTCGATTTCATCGCCTCGATGGGCGTCAACGCGCTGAGGCTGGTCGTGACCTGGGAGTTCGCACAACCGGACCCGCCTCCGGCGCCGTACAACGAAATTTATTTCCGTCTGATCGACGACTTCATCGCGAAAGCGCGCGCCCATGGGTTGTATGTGGTTTTTGATTTCGGCCAATTCGGCTGGGGCCGCATTACCGGCGGCAACGCCGGCGCGCCCGACTGGACGGTCAATGCCACCTGCCGCGCATTGCCCAATGCGCCCGCCAACCTGCCGCCGCAGGCCTCGGGTTCGGCCGGCTGCGCCTACTTTGATTTCTGGACCAACGAAAAAGTGTCCGGCGTAAACCTGCAGGATGCCTATCTGAATTTATGGCGCTACGTCGCAAGGCGCTATCGCGACGAACCTGCCGTGGCGATGTACGACCTGTACAACGAACCCTTCGGCGGGCCGCTGCCGCCGGGTGTTTTCGAGCTGGGATATCTCTACCCGTTTTATCAGAAGCTGAGCCGCGCCATTCGCGAGATCGACCCGCGGCACACGGTGGCGTTTCAGCCGGAAATCCTGCACTCGCTCGGCGTGCCGACTCCGTTTGCGACGCCGCTGGACATCCCCAACTCGATCTACATTCCGCACGAATATACGATCGCCTATTTCACGCAGCGCGCCGACCCAAGTTACACGCCGTTGCAGGACGACATCACCCAGACCTATCTGGATGTCGCGGCAAGCGAGGCGGCGACATACAAGACGCCCTGGATGATCGGCGAAACCGGCTGGACCCGCAGCACCAGCGCGGACGGCGTGGGCAGTCCGATCCCGATCGTCGACGCCGATGCGCCCAGACGATTCGCCCATGATTTCACCGCCGCTGCCGATGATCGGAAACTCGGCTGGCTCTGGTTTGCCTACTCCAGCGCCGACCCGGCCTACGGCATCAACTACAGCGACAAGCCCGATCTGCCACTGATCGCCATTCTGTCGCGCCCTTTTCCGCGCGCCATCGCCGGGCAGGTGCAAAGCTTCCACTTCGACCCCGACAGCGGCGAATACCGGCAAAGCACCACGGATATTTTCGACCAGGCCAGTGAAATCGCCCTGCCCCTGAGTTGGCAGTATCCGCAAGGCGCCTGCATCTACGACGATCAGCAACCGCTGGGCCGCATCGACGCCGATGGCACCAGCACATCCGCGTCGATGCGGTTCGATGCGAAACGCCAGGTTCTGCGCCTGCAAGCGATCCCCGCAACACTCAGGATCGAGCGCGGCACACCCGGCTGCCCGGGATAGCGCCGTCCGGTTTTCTGTTTTTTTCGCGGCGAAAAGCGGACAATGACGCGTAGGCTCTTCTTGACGTGACCCGGCCGCCAGCAAACCCTCGACCCGAGACAGCCCACATCTTTTCCGGCAGACACTGACCTTCTGCTCATCGCGGCCATGCCCCTGAAGTCCATCCCCAAAAAAATTCAACGCCTGATCCTGGGCAAGAAACTGGACCCGTTGAATCCGCAAACGCGCCACAGCATCGTGCTGGTGGCGTTCCTGGCCTGGATCGGCCTGGGCGCCGACGGCCTGTCGTCGGCCTGCTACGGCCCCGAGGAATCCTTCCTGGCGCTGGGCGAGCACACCCACATGGGCTTGTACCTCGCGGTGATGACGGCCGCGACGGTGTTCATCATCTCACTGGCCTACAACCAGGTGATCCAGCTGTTTCCCTCCGGCGGCGGCGGCTACAAGGCCGCGACCAAGCTGGTCGGCCCCTACGCCGGGCTGGTCTCGGGTTCGGCGCTGATCGTGGATTATGTGCTGACCATCACCCTGTCCATCTCCAGCGGCATGGACGCGCTGTTCAGTCTGTTCCCCCTGCAGTATCAGGCCTACAAACTGAGTACGGAACTGGCGGTACTGATCCTGCTGATCATGCTCAATCTGCGGGGCATGAAGGAATCGATCCAGGTGCTGATGCCGATCTTCCTGGGGTTTTTCCTGACGCATGTTGCATTGATCGTCTACGGCGTCGGCGTGCATATCGACGCGCTGGCGACCTTGGTACCCGACACGCTGCAGAAGACCCATGAGCTGACCCATGAACTCGGCTGGGTGTTCGTCGCCTCGCTGTTCCTGCGCGCCTACTCGCTGGGCGGCGGCACCTACACCGGACTCGAAGCGGTGTCCAATAACGTCAACATGCTCAAGGAACCGCGCGTGCGCACCGGCCACTGGACCATGTTCTACATGGCCACGTCGCTGGCGTTCACCGCCGGCGGCATCATCCTGCTGTACATGTTGTGGAATGCGCAGGCGGTGTCCGGACAGACGCTCAACGCCGTCGTGTTCCGCTCGATCCTGCAACACCTGCACGGCGCCAATCCGGAATTCGTGCAGTACTCCCTGATCATCACGCTGACACTCGAGGCCGGGCTGCTGCTGGTCGGCGCCAACACCGGCTTCCTCGGCGGTCCCGCGGTGATGGCCAACATGGCGGTCGATCGCTGGATGCCGCGCCAGTTCCGCCAGTTGTCGAGCCGCATGGTCACGCAGAACGGCATCCTGCTGATGGGCGGCGCGGCAATGCTGATCCTGCTGGCCACGCACGGCGATGTCTCGGTGCTGGTCGTGCTCTACAGCATCAATGTGTTCCTGACCTTTTCGCTATCGCTGTTCGGCCTGTGTCGCTACTGGTGGCAGCAGCGTCTGTACAGCAACGACTGGCGCAACAATTTCCTGCTGTCGCTGCTCGGACTGATCGTCACCTGCTTCATCCTGATCGTGACCCTGGTCGAGAAGTTCACCGAGGGCGGCTGGATGACGATCCTGATCACCAGCATTGTGATCGGCGTCTGTCTGGCCATCCGGCAGCACTACGATGCGGTTCAGCGGCAGATGGACATGATCGACAACCTCCACTCCAAGAAAATGGACTGGGACGATTCAACACCCTCGCCGCCGCTGGATCCCACGCGCCCGACCGCGATTTTCCTGGTCGGCAGCAATCGCGGGATCGGCATGCACATGCTGGACTGGGTTCTGAGAATGATGCCGGGCCTGTACAGCAACTACATCTTCGTTTCGGTCGGCGAGGTCGACAAGCAGAACTTCGATGGCGAGCGCACCATCCAGTCGTTGCAGACGCGCATCGAAAACTCGCTCAACTATTTTTCCAGCTACTGCATCGGCAAAGGCCTGCCTTCGGCGTACTACATGGCCTTCGGCGCCGACCCGCTGGATGAGCTGACGCAACTCTGTCGCAAGGTCGCGCACGATTATCCCAAGGCGGTGTTTTTCGCCAGCAAGCTGGAGTTCAAGAACGAGAATCTGCTGACCCGCATCCTGCACAACCAGATGCCCATCGCGATGCAGCGCAAACTGCATCTGGAAGGACGGCAGATGTTCATCGTACCGGTCAGCGTGCCGGAACAGGCGGCACCCGCGTCCGGCAGCGGTCCACGCTACCCGATCACCTGAGCGCTAAGGAACGGCCTGCGGATTCAGCCTGCCGCACACCGCCAGCAGTTGAAACGCGTTGAGCGCGCGATCGTGCTTGCTGCTCACCACATTCACCTGCGCGGCGAGCAGCTCACGATCGGCATTGAGCAGGTCCAGCGTCGTGCGCGTACCCACCGCCAGTTCCTTGCGCGTGCCGTCCAGCGCCAGCGCCGCAGCCTGCTCCTGCGCTTCATAGGCGCGGATCACCTCGTCTGCGGCCTGCAGACGCTCCCATTCCTGGGTGGCCGATTCGGCATAACTGCGGCGCAAGTCCTCGGCCAGCGCCGCGGCCTGATCCGCGCGCGCCTGCGCCTCGGAAACCCGCGCGCGAATCATGCCGCCCTGATAAATCGGCACCGCCAGTTTCAGTTGCAGACTCCACTCGTTGACGCGGTCGTAGCCGAACTCGGTGTTGTCCTGCGAACCGCCGCTGCCATCCAGCGAGACTTGCGGCCGCCCGGCAGCACCAGCCACCGCGATGCGCGATTTCGCCGCACGCGCATCCGCCTCGGCCGCCCGCACGGCGGGCGACTGCGCCGAGAGCTTGAGCGCTTCCTGCAGGCTGGCTGGAATCACCGGCCCCGGCCAACCGTCGACCAGTTCATCCGGTGCAATGCCGGTCAGGCGGCGAAACGCCGCCTCACTGACGTGTTGCTGTGCAGTCGCCGACTTGAGCTGCGCCTGCGCTTCGGCGAGCCGCGCCTCGGACTGCGCCTCATCGGTATGCGTCGCCTCGCCTGCCTCGGTCCGCAAGTGCGTATCCGTCTGCGCCTTTTCCAGCGTCCGTACATCGGCCTGCGACAACGCCACCACGGCGCGATCGCGCTGCACATCGAGGTAGGCGGCAATCGTGGCCAGCACGATGTGCGCGGCGGTATCGCTCAGGCTTTCGCGCGCGCTGTCCATGCCGAACGTAGCGACATCGGCCGTTGCCGAGATGCCGCCGCCGGCATACAGCGGCTGGCTGACGTCGATCGACTCGCTGTTGGGCCAGCGTGCGCCGGAAGTCGGGAACAGTGCGGTGGTTCGCAGCGTTGAGCGTCCCGCCGAAGCGCTGGCAATGATACTGGGCCGATAACTGGCGGCGGCCTGATCCTTCTGCGCCTGCGAGGCGGCGATGGCGTCCTGGCCGGCCTGCATGCGCGGATCGTGATCCAGTGCCAATACCACGGCCTCGCGCAGCGTCAGCGCGTGGACCGCCGGGCTTGCACAGAAAATAGCAACGGCGAGCGCGAATAACGAGGATTTCATTTCCGGACCTGACTCCGCAAACAGCCGTGCAGAAAAATATCGACCGCATTGACGACATGCTGTTTCATCTGACGCTCGCTGCCGAAAGTGTCAAGGCCGAGCAGGGCGCGGCGCTGCGGCTCGCCCTTGACCAGCTCCAGGAAACTACCGGCTGCGGCGAGCGGCACCGGGCAGTCGAGCACGCCGGCATCGTGCTGCCGCGCCAGAAACTCACTGAATTCGCGGCGGCTGCGCACTGCGCTGCGGTCGTAGAGCCGCTCGGCCAGTTCCGGAAAATGCGACAACTCGGCGAAGATCGCGCGATAGAGCGCGACTTGCGACGGATCGAGAAACAGCTTGAGCATGCGGCGGCCAAACAGGTTCAGGGTGCGCTCGATGTCGCCGTCGATCTCCTTCGGAATCGCCAGGGTGTCGACGTATTCGTCGCACATCGTCGACAGCAGATCGCCGAACAGTCCTTCCTTGCTGCCGAAATAACTGTACAGGGTGGCCTTGGAACCGCCGACGCGGCCGACCACATCCTCGACACTGGCGGCGACATAGCCTTTTTCCATGAACACTTCGCGTGCGGCGTTGAGCAACGCCGCGCGGCGCGCGGCGCCACGACGGGTTGCCGGCGTCTCCCGCGTGCGTCGCGCATTGACTTTGGCCATGAGCCGGTCTCAAAATGAACTGTAACGTTCATTACAGTATCAGTCCGATTTGCGCCGCGCAAGCCGGACAAGGACCCGGGAGTCCCTGCAAGATGGCCGCACAGATTAATAAGCTGCGTTTCCTCATCGTTGCCGTTGCGGTGCTGGCGCTCGCCGCCGGCGGCTATCGCTGGTGGACCCACAGCCGCTTCTTCGAGTCCACCGACAATGCCTACATCCGCGCCGACATCACGGTGATCACGCCGCGCGTCAGCGGCGAAGTGGTCGCGCTGGCGGTGCAGGACAACCAGCCGGTGAAAGCCGGCGATCTGCTGCTGCAGATCGACCCGCGCGATTACCAGGCGCGACTGGCCAATGCGCAGGCGGCAGTCGCCGCAGCCCAGGCCGCGCTCGCCGCCAACGACCAGCAGAAGGCGGCGCAGGCAGCGATGATCGAAGAAGCGCGCGCAACGCTCAGCTCGGCGCAGGCGGACGACGCGCGCGCACAGAAAGACTGGCAACGCGCCGATACGCTGGTGCGCCAGGGCGTGGCGACGCACCAGCGCCTGGATACCGCGACGGCCGCGTATCGCGCGGCGCGCGCACAGATCGCGCGCGCACAGGCTGGCATCAAGGTCGCGACACAGCAGGCTGCGACGCTGGTCGCGAATCGCGAGCAGTTGCAGGCGCAACTGGAGGCGACGCGCGCATCGGAGAAACTGGCGGAGCTCGATCTGGCCTCGACAGAACTGCACGCGCCGATGGACGGCGTGGTCGGCGACCTGTCGGCGCGCATCGGCGAGCTCGTCAATGCCGGCATCCGCCTGCTATCGATCGTGCCGTTGCAGGCGGTCTACATCGACGCCAATTTCAAGGAAACGCAAATGACCCGCATGCACGCCGGGCAAGCGGTGGCATTGACGGTCGACGCCTATCCGGATCACGTCCTCAAAGGTCATGTTGAAAGCCTGGCGCCGGCCAGCGGCTCCGAATTCGCACTGCTGCCGCCGGACAACGCCACCGGCAACTTCAACAAGATTGTGCAGCGCATGCCGGTGCGCATCGCCGTCGACGATTACGACGGCCTGCGCGGCCGTCTGCGGCCGGGCATGTCGGTGGAGGCCGAAGTCGATACGCGCGGCGACGGCAAGGCTACGCTGGCCCGCCAAGACTGACGCACCGGCACACGATGAACGACGCCATCCTCATGGGCAGCGGCGCGGAGCTGTCGGATGCCGAGCGCACGGCGGCAATGCGGCGCGCCTGGCTGGGCTACCTGGCCATGGTATTCGGCAATTTCATGGCGATCCTCGACATCCAGATCGTCGCCAGTTCGCTCAATGAAATCCAGGCGGGACTGTCGGCCAGCGCCGATGAGATCTCCTGGGTGCAGACCGGCTACCTGATCGCGGAGGTAATCGCGATTCCGCTATCGGGCTATCTCTCGCGGCTACTGTCGACGCGCGTTTATTTCGTGATCTCGGCGCTGGGTTTCACGCTGGCGTCGCTGGGCTGCGCACTGTCCTGGAACATCGCCTCGATGACCGTGTTCCGCGTCATCCAGGGATTTCTCGGCGGCGGCATGATTCCCAGCACGATGTCAGCGCTGTTCATCATGTTTCGCACTGAGCGCGAGCGCATCGTGCCGCAGGTGCTGGTCGGCATGGTCTCGACGCTGGGGCCGACGATCGGCCCGACCATCGGCGGCTATCTCACGGCGGCGATGTCCTGGCATTGGCTGTTCCTGATCAATCTCGTCCCCGGCATCGTGGTCTCGCTCGCGGTCTGGAATCTGGTGCGCATCGATCAGCCGGACTGGTCGCTGTCGCGCACCATCGACAAGTTCGGCCTGCTGCTGATGGCGGTGTTTCTCGGCAGTCTCGAATACGTGCTCGAAGAAGGGCCGCTCAACGACTGGCTGCACGACCCGCTGCTGGCGTGGCTGACACTGCTGAGCCTGCTGTCGGGCGTCCTGTTCTTCTGGCGCGCATTCACCCACGAGCATCCGGTGCTGGTGCTGCGCGTGTTTCACAACCGCAACTTCGCAATCAGCTGCGTCGTCACCTTCATCCTCGGCGCAGGGCTTTACGGCATGATTTACCTGCTGCCGCTGTTCTTCGGCCGCGTGCGCGGATTCGACGCGCTGCAGATCGGCCAGGTGATGATGGTCAGTGGCGCCGCGATGTTTCTGGCCGCACCGTTTGCCGGGAAGCTGGCGCGCGTGATGAACATGCGCGTGATGTTCGGCATCGGCCTGATCATGGTCGGCATCAGCGCGTGGCTGAACACGCAATTGACCTCGGAATCCGGCTACTGGGATCTGTTCCTGCCGCAGATGACGCGCGGCATCGGACTGATCTTTGCCTACCTGCCGATGACCAACCTCAGCATGGGCACGCTCGCAGCCGACGAGATGAAAAACGCCAGCGGCATCTTCAACCTCATGCGCAATCTCGGCGGCGCCATCGGTCTGGCGATCATCGGCACGCTGATGCAGTGGCGCGAGGCGTTTCACTACGCGCATCTGTCGTCGGCGCTCGACATGAGCCGCGCCATCGTGCGCGAAACCGTCAACGGCACCAGCAACCTGCTGGCAGCGACGCTGGGCCCGGACGCCGGCCATCAGGCCGCGCTGAACCTGCTGGCGATGCGCGTCAACGTGCAGGCGCTGACGCTGACGTTTAATGATATGTTCCTGTTGATGGCGATCATGTTCTTCATCGCGGCGCTGGCGCCGCTGCTGCTGAGCACGCCCGAAAAGGAGATTCCGGCCGAAATGGGCGCTCATTGACGCCACCCGCTCTCTCATTTTCTCCACTAAAGCTTGTTATATTTTATAATATTTATTAAATATAATATTATAATTTATAACATTTATTTTGCCGCCCGCAAGGCCAGCGGGTGACGCTCGAGGACGCCAACATGGAACAACCCAGCACCCTGCCCGCCAAGACCGTATCCGCATCGGCGGTCTACGATCAGGTCTACATGATTTTCCCCAACGACCTCAACGCCAACGACACCGTCTTCGGCGGATTGATCATGGCGCAGATGGATCGCTACAGCGCGGTAGTCGCGGATCGCCATGCCGGCGGCGTGACCGTCACCGTCGCGGTGGACGCGGTGCACTTCATCGCCCCGGCGCGGCGCGGCGACGTGCTGGTGTTCAATGTCGTGGTCAACCGCGCCTGGCGCAGCTCGATGGAAATCGGCTGCCGCGTCGAGGCCACCGCCATCAATGGCGGCGAGCGCCGGCACATCCTCTCCGCCTATTCGACCTTTGTCGCGATGGATGCCGACGGCAAGCCGCGACCGGTGCCGCCATTGACGGCGATCACGCCGGATGAAGTCCGCCGCTACGGCGAGGCACAACTGCGGCGCGAACTGCGGCTCAAGCACGCGCACGAGATGGCGCGGTTCCGCGCAAAAAGCAACGGAGCCTGAACCGATTTCACGCGGCCGGGCGGCTCGCGTCAGTCACGTCAATTACAGGTCTGCGCCCCGGGCGGCACGATCGTCAGCGGCGCACCGGACAACCGGCCGACCAGATAGGCAAACGCCAGGTCCGCGCCCGCGACGAATTCGGAGACGTGATCCTGACCGACCGGATCGCGGTAGTAACTGACATGCGCGCCGGCGTCGCACCAGGCCTTGACCATGGCGTCGGTGCCGGCAATCGGCAACAGTTGGTCCTTGATCGCGTGATAGACATAGATGTCGGCGACCGGCGCTTTGCCCGGCTGCGGCAACGTGGTCTTGGCCGACACCGATAACGCGCCCGGCGTGGAGTAGGGATCGGCCACCGTGGTGTAGTCGGCGTAGCGGCCGGTCGGATTGGGCGAGCCGTCGGTGGTATTGCCGGTGCAACCATCCTTCATGCCCTGTACCGCCGCCTTGCCTTTGTC
>JBOICJ010000055.1:0-5676 GCA_050740035.1 Stenotrophobium sp.
AACCTCGTCCGCCCGCGTTTTCTGCCTGCGCCAGCGCAAGAACGCGCGGGCGCACTGTTTAGCCGTTCTCGGCTTAGTCAGGCTGTCGATACAGGCGCCGCTTGCCCTTGGCGCCGGCGAGCAACGCGGCCGCCCGTTCTCCGTCCGTCAAATCACGGGTGTTGGCCCGGAAATCGAACTCGGCGAGATAGCGCGACAGGTGCGCCTCGCTGATGTTGTGGAACGTGCCGAAGACGCCCCGCTTCAACAGCGCGAAGTGGCTCTCAACGGTGTTCGTATGGGCGAAGCCGCCGAGCCGGACATATTCCTCGGCGCTGTGATTGACGCTGCTGTGGCCGGCTAACTCGTCGCCGATCGATGGGTAAACGCGGCTATCGTCGGTCATCAAGTGCGACTTGCGATCGGCGTGCTTGACGAGGATCGGCCGGAGGTTTGCCGCCGTCACATTCGCGACGTGGAAGCTCTTGGTGCGCCCGTCGCGCTCGACCAGCGCCACGACCGGCATCTTGCCGCCGGGACCGCCGCCGACACCCTTGCGCTTCCACGCGTGCTTGTTGGCTTCCTTGCCGCCGATGTAGGTCTCGTCCGCTTCTACGACCTTATTCGGGCCGCCTAGGGGGCCGGTCTCGTCAACATCGTTCGCGGCCTCGCGGAGCCGATGAAACAGAAACCACGCGGCCTCATAGCTCACGTCCATCATGCGCGCCAGTTGAAGAGCCGACATGCCTTTTTTCGACGCGGCCATCAGATGCGCGGCCAGAACCCAATGCGCCAATGGTAGGTGCGAGCGCTCCATGACCGTGCCAACCGTCACGCTGAACGGCTTCCGGCAGTCCTTGCACTTGTAGACGCCCGGCCGCGTGCTCTTGCCGGCAAGCTTCGTAATGCGATCACCCGTTACGCCGCAGCGCGGGCAGTGCGGACCTTGCGGCCACAGGACGCGCTCCAAATGTGCGCGCGCGGCGTCTTCGTCGTGGAAAATGGGGTTGTGAATATCGAAACCGGTCTTGGCCATCGCTCGGCGCCTCTCAACTCTGAGGCTATCCTAGCAGATGGCGAATGGTACGTCAACCAGATAGTTCCCAATGATGTTATTGGGATCAGCGGTCCAAACGAAGGGTCTTGGGTGATCGTTGGCTTCGCGCAGAAAGCGGTTGATCGCGGCCTGGAGGTCAACGATCGATCGGAACACGCCGCGTTTGAGGCGGCGGCGGGTCAGCTTGGCGAAAAAGCCTTCGACGGCGTTGAGCCAGGAGGCCGAGGTCGGGGTGAAATGGAAAACGAACCGCGGATGCCGTTCGAGCCAGGCGCGAACCTTGGGATGCTTGTGGGTGGCGTAGTTGTCGAGAATGACATGGATCATCTTGCCGGCGGCGATATCGGCTTCGATCGCGTTGAGAAAGCGGATGAACTCCTGGTGGCGATGGCGCTGCATGCAGCGCCCGATGATCCTGCCTTCCAGGATGTTGAGTGCCGCGAACAGGGTTGTGGTGCCGTGGCGCTTGTAGTCGTGGGTCATCGTGCCACATCGGCCGGGCTTGAGAGGAAGCCCAGGCTGGGTGCGGTCGAGCGCCTGGATTTGCGATTTCTCATCGATCGACAACACCACCGCATGCGCCGGCGGATCGACATAGAGCCCGACGATGTCGTTGAGCTTGGCGACGAACTGCGGGTCGCGCGACAGCTTGAACTGTCGTACCCGGTGCGGCTGGAGCCCATGCGCGCGCCAAATCCGCTGCACCGAGCTGACGCTGATGCCGGCCGCCTTGGCCATCATTGCTGCCGTCCAGTGGGTGGCCTCGCCGGGTGGATCGCAGAGCGTCAAGTCCACCGCGCGCTCGCGCACTGCGGCCGACAGCGGCGGGATGCGCGACGGCCGGGTCTTGTCGCGCAGCAGCCCCTCGACGCCCTCCGTCCGGAAACGCGCTCGCCAGCGTGTCACCGCGTTCTTGCTCTTGCCGCTGCCCCGCATGATCGCCAGCGTTCCCAGCCCCTCGGCCGCCAGCAGCACGATCCGTGCCCGCCAGACGTGCTTTTGCGGGCTGTTGCGATCTGCCGCGACCGCTTCCAAGCGGCCGCGATCAACCGCACCCAATGTAATCTCCTCGTCCATCCCTGCCCCCCGCGAGACCCCGCCCCAGGATAGCCGAACCGGAACCCATCCGTTAGATTTTATCCACTAGCCGCAACCGGCGGTCCTGATGCTATGGTTATCAGTACTGCGATATCAGGCTGGATAAGTATCGCGTATTCCGGATTGGCTGGTACGATTAATCCTTAATTACATCAGGGACAGTCACCAAGTTACGCAGATATTTGCGGTACGATGGCTCACTCTCATCCCGCAATAGCATACGTGTTTTCGGGTTTAACGCTTGGGTTTGCGGTAATATATACAATAGCTGCAAATTACGTATCGATCAGGTCCGGATCGGGAAACAAATACGAATTCCCACCTTTAGACTCGTGGTCCCAGCACTGGTTCGGCGCGTGGTGGCTTTGGCGGGCCATACTATGGGTAGCCGTCGCCATAGTCATTGCCTACACTGGGAATACCTCGGGCGGCAGTTTCATTCTGTTCCTCACCATAACGCTGGCGGCCATTAAGGTGCACCGAGCTTGGCAGATATCGCAAAAGAAATAACGAATTTCGGACGTGCGATGCCGTCGGCACGGGGATGGGAAGCTCGGCTGCTACGCGATCGAGCGTTATAGAGAGGAGCCAATAGGCCATGCGGCGAGCCTCGGCAGGACCTGGATCTCTCGGGCGCCTCAGCCACGACACGACGGCTCTCGGCACCTTTGGTCTGCAGCATTTGGGGCAGACCCAGCAGCCGACCGGCTGGTCGGTGATCGGCGGCGGCGGCCTCGCCACCAGCTGGAGCTATCTCACGAATGCGAACGACCGCCGGCTCGCCCAGATCGCCAACACGCCCGGCCGCACCTTCAATTTCACGACGACGCCGACCGCTCTGATCACCGCGGTCGGCGAAGCCCCGAGCCCGCCCGGGCAGAACTGGGCCTTCGGCTACGATCATGCGAACCGGCTCGTCAGCGGCACTTCGACAACCGAGGGGAATTACGGCTACGGCCTCGATCCCAACGGCAACATCACCGCCTATGGCACCCAGCCGGCGGCCTACAACAGCACCAACGAACTGACCAGCCTCAACGGCGTTCCCTACACCTGGGATGCGGCCGGCGAACTCGTCTCCGACGCGAGCCGCACCTACTCATGGGACGCAGCACACCGGCTGATCGGCATCGCCTACGCGGCGCAGCCCGGCATGACCACGGTCTTTGCCTATGACGGGCTCGGCCGCCGGGTGGCGACGACGACCACCATCAACGGCACCCCGACCACGACCTTCACCGTGTGGTGCGGCCACAGGCTGTGCCAGTCGCAGAACCCCGACCACACGATCGCCCGCGAGTACTTCGCCGAAGGCGAATACCTCCCCTCCGAACAGGCCAGCCTCTATTACGGCCCCGACCAGCTGGGCTCGGTGCGCGACGCCTATGCCACGAGCCCGTTGTTCAACATCCCCCAGGCCTACGATTACGACCCGACCGGCAACCCGATCCTCACCCCGACCCAGGGGCCGCTGACCGACTTCCGCTACGCCCACATGTTCTACCACGCCGACAGCGGGCTCTCTATCTGACCGAGCATCGCCCCTACGACCCGCGAACCGGCCGCTGGCTGACCCGCGATCCGCTCGGCAAGGGAAGCGATCCGGTCGCAAACTTCTACCGATACGTGCGGGGAAATCCGATCTCGCTCACCGATCCCAGCGGATTGTGGACCGTTGAGATTGGCGTAACGGTTAATGTCGAGATCGGGTCTTTCGCCTTGCAGTACGGGGCGGGGATAGCCGTCGATGGGAACGGAAACGTCGGGACCTATTCGACGGGCGGCGTCGGGGCGGGCGCCGGGGCCGGTGCCTCCGGAGGTGTCAGTTTTGGCGGCTCGAATGCGCCAACGATCTGCGATTTGAGGGGATTGTTCGTCAACTACGGCGGGGCAGCGGGTGCAGGGGCAAATGCGGGTGCAGGCACTTTCGTCGGCACCACGGCCGATGGCACCCCTGTAATCGGCGCCGAGGTGACCGCTGGTACGGGAGCAGGAGGCGGTGCTTCAGTTAATTTCACGAATACAACGGTAAACGTAATAGGCCAGTTCTAGCCGCAAATGAAGCGGTTACTTGGCCATGCCTTAGTGGCTTTTGGTATTGCGACTCTATTCGCAGCCGTATACCTTGAGGTGCACTACGCAGCCACGAAACCGCGATCGCCAGAGCCCTCGGTCGGCCGGGTGATTCCTCTGCACGAGCACGGAACTGTGGTGTTTTTGACAAAATGTGAAGAAGCGACACTTTGGGGGTTGTGGATCGGCGCGGTCGTTATCGGAGCCTGTGGCGGTCTTTTGGAAGTATGTGCAAATAAGGGGAATAACAAGCCCACGTAGCTCTCAGGCATAACCGGCGAACAGAGATTCAAGCATGCGAAGATTTTTCTCCATATTTGGAATGGTGATGCTGGCCCTCGTGTGTGTGGTCGGCGTCATTGTCGGCATCGTCTTCTACAAGGGCAATGCGCTCGATGCGGACAGCCGGGCGTATGTCGATCGTGCGGTGCCGGCGATCACGGCCTCCTGGGACAAGGACGCGCTCTTGGCCCGGATCACGCCGGAATTGCGGCAGTCGCTGAAGTCCGGCCAGGTGACCGCGCTGTTCGCGCAGTTCTCGAGGCTGGGCCCGCTCGTCAAGTATGAAGGGGCGAAGGGGCAGGCCAACATGGCCTGCAGGATCGGCTCGGGCGGCACCGTCTCCGCCGCCTATGTCGCCAAAGCAGATTATCAGAACGGCGCCGCCGCAATCCGGGTTCTGCTGGTCAAGCACGGCGGCGATTGGTTCATCCAGGGCTTTCATGTCGATCCCGAGCCAACGCGCCGCCGGCCCGGCGGGGGTGCTTAGCCGCGGCCGTCACCCGCCGCCGCTCGCGGCACTTGCCGCCAAACGGCCAAGGTTCTCGCCGGCGGCGATGCGCTTTCTTGGCGCTAATCGGCTTTGAGACCCAGCAGGCGGGCGGCGAGGGCGATCGTCCAGCCCTGGACGGCGACCGACACGATGACGATCACAAAGACGATCTTGAAGAGCGTGGCGCCGGCCGTGACCCCGGTCAGCAGTGGGATGATCGTCAGATAGATCGGCACTGCACCGCGCAGGCCGGCCCAGGCGACGAAGAGGATTTCCGGTGCCGTCCAGCCGAACGGCAGGAGGCACGCGAAGACGCCCGCTGGACGGGCGAGCACGATCAGCACCGCCGAGACCGCCAGCGCCCGCAGGATCACCGGCGGCAATTGGTGCGGGGTGACGAGCAGGCCCAGCATCAGAAACAGCGTGATCTGCGACAGCCGGCCGAGCGTCTCGAAAAAGCGCTCGACCGGCTGCGCCGCCGGGTGCTCGTGATTGCCGACGACGATACCCGCGAGATAGACCGCCAAAAAGCCGCTGGCGCCGAGCACCTGGGCGCCGCCGAAGACGGTGAGCGCGCCGCCCAACGCCACGACCGGGAATACCGCGCTGTTGATGCGCAGCCGGCGGAACAGCCAGAGCAGAACGTACCCGCTGCCGAGCCCGATCGCTGCACCGCCGGCCATCTGCACCAGAAACA
>JBOICJ010000056.1:0-7605 GCA_050740035.1 Stenotrophobium sp.
GTGAGCAGGTGGCAGTTGATGATGCTGTTGACCTTGTCGGTGCCGGCAGTGGACTGGTTCACGCCCTGCGAGAACACCGTCACCGTCTTCGCATTCCGCGCGAACAGGCGGTAGAACTCGTCGAGCAGGTGCGCGTCCAGCCCGCAGGCGCGCGCCACTGTGTGCAAGTCGCCGCCGGCCTGCGCCGCCCGCAGCGTCTCGCGCAGGCCTTGCGTGTGCGCATCGACGAAAGCGGCGTCCTCGACACCGTGCCGATCGAGATAGTCGAGCAGGCCGTTGAACAGCGCGACATCGCCGCCGCTTTTGAGCGGCAGATGCAGATCGGCCAGTTCGCAGGTGGCGGTGCGGCGCGGGTCGATCACCACCACCTTCATCTCCGGCCGCTGCTCCTTGGCCTTGGCGATGCGCTGGAACAGGATCGGGTGGCACCAGGCGGTGTTGGAGCCGACCAGTACCACCAAGTCGGCCAGTTCCAGATCCTCATAACTCACCGGCACCAGGTCTTCGCCGAAGGCGCGCTTGTGACCGGCTACCGCCGACGACATGCACAGGCGCGAATTGGTGTCGATGTTGGCGCTGCCGATGTAGCCTTTCATCAGCTTGTTGGCGACGTAGTAATCCTCGGTCAGCAACTGGCCGGAGACATAAAACGCTACCGCGTCGGGACCGTGCTCGTCGATGATTTTTCTGAAACCCTGCGCAACGGCATCCAGCGCGGCATCCCAGCCCGCACGCGCGCCACGGATCAGCGGATGCAGCAGCCGCCCTTCCAGCCCCACCGTCTCGCCCAGCGCGGCGCCCTTGACGCAGAGCTTGCCGAAGTTGGCGGGATGGCGCGGATCGCCGCCGATCTCGACGCCGCTGCGACGCGGCGTCGCCAGCACGCCGCAGCCGACACCGCAGTAAGGACAAGTGGTTTTGACAGGCCCGTTCATGCTGCGTCGGCGCCGATTCGTACAAAGGCGCTCGCGTGCTGCGCACGGGGCGCTATGCGAACGTCGCCACAACCTCCACAGGGACAGGTCGTCCTGATCAGTGCGTTCATTGCGGTTCGCAGTAGCCCTTGCCGAACAGCAGCTTCTGGCGCAGCGCGGAGATGTCCCGGCCTTTCTGCATCAGCTCGAAATACCAGGCGCCGTCGGAGACATCGCCGAACAACACCACGCCGGTGATGCGGTTGCCCTTGAGTACCAGGCGCTTGTAGACGCCGCGCTTGGGGTCGCGCAGCACCAGATCCTCGGTGCCCTCGCCGCCCATGAAATCGCCGGCCGAGAACAGGTCGATGCCGGTGACCTTGAGCTTGGTCGAAGTCACCGAGCCGCGATAACGCGCGAAGCCCATTTGCGCGAGATGGGTGGCGCAGACATTGGCCTGGTCCCACAGCGGTGCGACCAGGCCGTAGGTGGCGTTGCGATGCTGCACGCACTCGCCGACCGCGTAGATGCGCGGATCGAAGGTTTGAAGCGTGTCATCAACGATCACGCCGCGCTCGATGCGCAGGCCGCAGGATTTCGCCAGTTCGATGTTGGGCCGGATGCCGACCGCCATCACCACCAGGTCGGCGGGAATTACGGTGTCATCCTTGAAGCGCACGCCGATCACGCGGTCGTGGCCGAGGATTTCCTCGGTCTGCGCCTGCATCATGAATTCGAGGCCGCGGCTCTCCAGCGACGTCTTCAGCATCGCCGCGGCGTGGCGGTCGAGCTGGCGCTCCATCAGGCTTTCCATCAAGTGCACCACCGTCACCTTCATGCCCTGGCGCATCAGACCGTTGGCGGCTTCCAGTCCGAGCAGGCCGCCGCCGATGACGACCGCATACTTGCCGCTTTTGGCGGCGCCGATCATCGCATCGACATCGTGCAGGTCGCGGAAGCTGACCACGCCCGGCAGCGTGTTACCCGGCACCGGGATGATCACCGGGTTGGAGCCGGTCGCCAGCAGCATGCGGTCGTAGCGGGTTTCGTAGCCACTGCGCGCACGCACCGTGCGACGCGGCCGGTCGATCGCCACGATCGGGTCGCCGACATGCAGCGCGATGCCATGGCGCGCGTACCACTCCGGCATGTTGAGCATGATCTCCTCGACCTGCTTCTCACCGGCTAGCACCGGCGACAGCAGGATGCGGTTGTAATTGCCGTGCGGCTCGGCACCGAACACGGTGATGTCGTACAGGTCCGGCGCGATGCGCAGGATTTCCTCGACCACGCGCATCGCCGCCATGCCGTTGCCGATCACCACCAGCCGCGCTTTCTGCACCACCATGCTGCGCGGCCCCAGCGTCGGCGCGGCGACGAACACGCGGCCGTCCGTAACATGCGCGGCGTAGACCCGCACCGACGCCACCGGGTCCTCGATGCACTCGCCAGTCTTTAGATCGAAATGTTGCTTGTAGATCGGCGAGGCCACCACCAGGCGGCCGCCGAGGTCGCCGACGATGCCGCGCGACAACACCGAGGCGCCGCTGTTGGCGTCGTAGTTGCCGATGGCGTAGACCTCGTCGCTGTCGCCGACGCGGAAGATCGCGACCTGGCGCCCGCCGACCAGCGCGCACACGCCCATGTCCGGCAGGATGTCGTCGAGCGCGCAGACGTCGATGCCGCCGGTGATGCCGCCCTGCTCAATCACGGCGCTCATGCAATCACCTTCAGGTCAATTTCAAGGGCGGTCATTCGCATGCGTGAGCGCGCGACCGCACCCATTTGCGCTACGCGCAAAACACCGTGTAGCGCGCTCATACGCTCACCTTTTCCAGCCGCGCCGCGCGGCGCTGCTGCCGTTCCTCGATGTTGGCCGGGCGGATCTGGCCGCGCTCCGGCACGAACACCACGCCGTCGTCGGGCTGTTCGCTGTTGACGAAGTGGCGGAAACGCTTGAGCGTCTGCGGATCGCTGATCGCGTTCTTCCACTCGCATTCGTAGGTATCGACGATGTGCGCCATCTCCGCTTCGAGTTCGGCGCCGATGCCGAGCTTGTCCTCGCACACCACTTCGCGCAGGTAATCGAGTCCGCCCTGCAGGTTTTCCAGCCAGACGCTGGTGCGCTGCAAGCGGTCGGCGGTGCGGATATAGAACATCAGGAAGCGGTCGATGGTTTTGATCAGCGTTTCCTTGTCGAGATCGCTTACCAGCAGGTCGGCGTGGCGCGGCTTCATGCCGCCGTTGCCGCAGACATAGAGGTTCCAGCCCTTGTCGGTGGCGATCACGCCGACATCCTTGCCCTGCGCCTCGGCGCATTCGCGGGTGCAGCCGGACACCGCCAGCTTGATCTTGTGCGGCGAGCGCAGGCCGCGATAGCGGTTCTCGATCTCGATCGCCAGGCCGACCGAGTCCTGCACGCCGTAGCGGCACCAGGTGCTGCCGACGCAGGACTTCACCGTGCGCATCGACTTGCCATAGGCGTGGCCGGACTCGAAGCCAGCGTCGATCAGTTCCTTCCAGATCAGCGGCAACTGCTGCACCTGCGCGCCGAACAGGTCGATGCGCTGGCCGCCGGTGATCTTGGTGTAAAGACCATATTTCTTCGCCACCGCGCCGAGCACGATCAGCTTGTCCGGCGTGATCTCGCCGCCCGACACGCGCGGCACGATGGAGTAAGTGCCGTCCTTCTGGATGTTGGCGAGGAAGTAGTCGTTGCTGTCCTGCAGCTTGGCGTGCATCGGCTTGAGCACGTGCTCGTTCCAGCAGGTCGCGAGGATGCTGCCGATGGTCGGCTTGCAGATTTCGCAGCCCTTGCCTTTACCATGCCGAGCCAGCAGCTCATCGAACGTGCGGATTTTTTCCACGCGGATCTGGTGATACAGCTCCTGGCGCGTGAACGCGAAGTGCTCGCAAATATGGTTGTTCACCGCCATGCCGCGACTGGACAGTTCGTGCTTGAGTATCTGCGTCACCAGCGGCCCGCAGCCGCCACAGGAAGTCGCCGCCTTGGTCTTCTTCTTGAGATCGCCCAGCGTCACGCAGCCGGATTCGATGGCGTCGCAGATCGCGCCCTTGCTGACGTTGTTGCAGGAACAAATCTGCGCCGCCGCCGGCAGCGCCGCCATGCCGATACCGCCGCCCTTCTCGCCGCCGCTATCTCGGCGCGGCAGGATCAGGTCTTCCGAGTGCGGCGGCAGTTCGATGCGGTTGAGCATCATCTGCAACAGCGTGCCGTATTCCTCAGCCTCGCCGACCAGCACCGCACCGAGCAGGATCTTGTGATCGGCGCTGACCACCAGCTTCTTGTAGACCTGCTTGACCTCGTCGGAGAACGCATAGGTACGCGAACCGGGCGTGGCGGCATGGCAGTCGCCGATGCTGGCGACATCGACGCCGAGCAGTTTCAGCTTGGTGCTCATGTCGGCGCCGGTGAATGCCTCGCCGTCGCCGCGCAGCGCGTGGTCGGCAGCGGTCATCGCCATCTGGTAGCCGGGCGCGACCAGGCCGAAAATCTTGCCGCCCCACAGCGCGCATTCGCCGATCGCGTAGATGTCCGGGTCGGAGGTCTGGCAACGGTCGTTGACCTTGATGCCGCCGCGCTCGCCGACTTCGAGACCGGAGGCGCGCGCCAGTTCGTCGCGCGGGCGGATGCCGGCAGAGAACAAGATTATGTCGGTTTCGAGTTCGCTACCGTCGGCGAATTTCATCTTGTGCTTGCAGCTTTCGCCGTCAACGATCTCGACGGTGTTCTTGCCGATGTGCACGCGCACGCCGATCTGCTCGATCTTCTGGCGCAGCACGCGGCCGCCGCCGTCGTCGACCTGCACCGCCATCAGGCGCGGCGCGAATTCGACGACGTGCACTTCCAGGCCGAGGTCCTTCAATGCCTTCGCCGCTTCGAGGCCGAGCAGCCCGCCGCCGACCACCACGCCGATCTTGCCCTGGCGGCCCGCCGCGTCGATCGCTTCCAAATCTTCGATGGTGCGGTAGACGAAGCAGCCGGGCCGCTCCTTGCCCGGCAGCGGCGGCACGAACGGATAGGAGCCGGTCGCCAACACCAGCTTGTCATAAACCAGCTCGCGGCCCTGCGCCGAGCGCACCACTTTGTTGCGGCGGTCGATCGCCGCTGCCGCATCATTGAGGTGCAGCTCGATGCCGTTGCCCTCGAAGAAACCCTCGGCGACCAGCGACAACTCCGCCGCGCCCTTGCCGGCGAAGAATTCTGACAGGTGCACGCGGTCGTAAGCAGGGCGCGGCTCCTCGCAGAGCACGGTCAGCTCCGTATCGGCGCCGCTGGCGACGACGCGCTCGAGGAACTTGTGGCCGACCATGCCGTTGCCGACGACGACGATGCGCTGCTTCACGTTGATGCTCCTGTCCACAGGAAATAAGCCCTTACAGGCGCATTACAGCAATCGGCGTGCCAAACCGCGCAAGCTCCGGCAGCAGATGGAGATTTCAGCGCGACGTGATGCCCCGGATTGGCGCGACGCCACCCAAAAGTGCGCACCCGCTATCGCGTTTTTTCATATCCGGATAGAGATATATTATTGATATATTTTATAATTATACAATAATTAATAACAACATCGGATTGAATAAACCCCATAGCGGGTGACGAAATGCGGCCCGCCGCCAGTCATCTGACCATCCTTGCCTCCCACAAGTCCTCCGTTTCACGCTGACGCTGAACCTGTGCCTGCGCCCTCGCTTCACCGTAGGCGTCGTGTTCGCGCTTGAGCACGTCCGGCGAGAAGCGCACCAGCAACGCGCACAGCGCGGCGCCGATGACGAAAAGTCCGAGGATGAACAGGCACTGCTGCGCGTTGCCGCTACCCTTCATCAGGAAACCCGCCGCCACCGCGCCGGTGTTGCCGCCGGCGCCGATGATGCCGGCGACGCCGCCCAGCACCTTGCGGTCGATGAACGGCACCAGCGCATAGGTCGCGCCGCAGGCCATGTGCGTGAACAAGCCGAACACCAGCATCGCCGCCACCGCCAGCGCCGCTGTCTGCATCTGCGAGAAGCACAGCAGGCCGACGCCTTCGCCGACGATCAGCGCGAACAGCAGCAGCGTGCGGCCGTGGAGTCCCCGGCCTCGCGCCACACGGTCGGAGACGATGCCACCGAGCGCGCGCGCGAACAGCGCCAGCAGGCCGAAGCTGCCGGCGGCAAAACCCGCGGCCTTGAGCGACAGCCCGAACTGATCGACGTAATACGACGCCGCGATGTTGTGCATGAAGATTTCCACACCGAAGCAGGCGCCATAAGTGATGAACAGTAGCCAGACGCGGTAGTTGCCGGCGGCGAGACGGAAACTGCTCCAGCCTTCGTGCTTGCCGTGTGTGGACAACGCGCCGCGCGTGCGCAGTTCGGCGTAGTTGCCTTCGGGGCAATCCTGCGCAAAACGCCAGTAGAAAAACGCCATCGCCACCATCAGCACGCCGGGCACGATCAGCGCGATGCGCCAGCCCAGCGACTGCTCGACGCCGAGCAGCATGATCGCCGCGAGGATCAACGGCATCAACGTCTGCGCCATACCACCGCCAAGATTGCCCCAGCCAGCGGTTGTTGCGTTGGCGGTGCCGACCACGTTCGGCGCGAACATCACCGAGGTGTGAAACTGGGTGATGACGAAGCTCGCACCGATCGCGCCGATGGCGAGGCGGAAGAACAGGAACGCTTCGTAGCTCTGCGAAAATGCCACGCCGATCACCGGCAGCGCGCCCAGCAACAGCAGGCCGGTGTAAGCCCTGCGTGGCCCGTAGCGGTCGCACAGCGGGCCGATCACCAGCCGCACCAGGATCGTCACCGCCACCGCGGCGATATTGATGTTGGCGATCTGATCCTTGCTCAAGCCGAACTGGCCCTTGATCACCGGCATCAGCGGCGCGCAGGCAAACCAGCCGAAGAAGCAGACGAAGAACGCCATCCAGCTCAGGTGGAACGCGCGCATCTGCGGCGTGCCGAAGCTGAACAGATCGATGCGATTGGCCTTGTGCATCAGTTTCACGATTAAACTCCGCGCATGAATTGCTCTGGCTTGACAGGCAACGCCCGTGCCAACGCCCTGGCATCGCGGCCAACCGATCCGGAAACATGATGCGCACCAACACAGTGCCCGGCTTCAGGCTGACCGGCGGCGTGCTCGCCGGCGGTCTCGGCACGCGGCTCGGCGGCATCGACAAGGGCTGGATCGAAGTCGCCGGCCGGCCGCTGATCGAACGTGTGTTGGAGCGCCTGCAACCGCAGGTGGACACAGTCATCATCAACGCCAATCGCGGCGCTGCCGATTACGCGCGACTGGGTTGGTCGGTGGTGAGTGACGCGCTGCCGGATTTCGGCGGTCCGCTGGCCGGCATCAGTGCGCTGCTCGACGCCGCGCGCACCGAATGGGTGCTGTGCGTGCCGGTCGATGCGGCGCGGCTGCCGCACGATCTTGCTTCGAAATTGTGCGAGGCCGTGCGACAAAATGGCTCATTCGCTGCATTCGTGCGCACGCCTGATGGCCCGATGCCGGTATGCAGCCTGATCTCGCGCGCACTGCACGACGATTTGAGAACCAGCCTCGCCAACGGCGAGCGCAGCGTGCACGACTGGCTGCACCGTCAGAATGCGGCGTCAGTCCTATACGAGACTTTGCCGCGCGAATACTGGAGCCTGAATACGCCGGAAGAAAAACGCAAGC
>JBOICJ010000057.1:0-2994 GCA_050740035.1 Stenotrophobium sp.
GGCTAGCGGCATGGACATCGCCGCGCGCATCATCGAGTTTATCGAGAACAATGCCGCGCCCGGAAAAACCAAAACCAAGGGGCATGGCTGATGACCGGCGGCACCGCAAGTCAGAGCTCGTTCGAGATTGGCGGAGAACGCGTCGCGCCCGGCGAGACCCGCACCATTCATGTGCCGGTGGCCAATCTCTACACGCAGGCGCCGGTGACGCTGCCGGTGCGCGTGGTGCGCGGGCGTCATCCGGGGCCGGTGATTTTCATCAGCGCGGCGCTGCATGGCGACGAGATCATCGGCGTCGAAATCATCCGCCGCCTGCTGCGCCTGCCGGAGTTGCGCGATTGCGCAAACCTGCGCGGCACGGTGCTGGCGGTGCCGGTGGTCAACATGCTGGCGTTCCTCAACCAGTCGCGCTACCTGCCCGACCGGCGCGATCTCAACCGCAGTTTTCCCGGCAGCGAAACCGGCTCGCTGGCGGCGCGGCTGGCGCATTTGTTCATCCGCGAGGTGGTAGGCCAGAGCGATTACGGCATCGACCTGCATACCGGCGCGATCCACCGGCCCAACCTGCCGCAGGTCCGCGCGGATTTCGGCAATGCCGAGGCATTGCGGCTGGCGCGTGCGTTCGGGGTGCCGCTGCTGCTCAATTCGACGCCGACCGGCGGCACCCTGCGCGAATACACCACCGGCAAGAACATTCCGGTGCTGTTGTACGAATCCAGCGAGGCGCTGCGGTTCGACGAGGTCTGCATCCGCATCGGTGTGCAGGGCATCCTCAATGTCCTGTCGGAGCTGGACATGGTGTCGCCGCAGTCTGTGCAGCCGTCGGCGATGGCGGAGCCGGTGGTGGCGCGATCGAGCGCCTGGGTGCGCTCGCCCGCCAGCGGCATTCTCAGGACGCAGGTGGCCTTGGGTGAACAGGTGCGCAACGGCCAGCCGCTGGGCATGATCGGCGACCCCTTCGGTGATATCGAAATCCCCGTGCTGAGCAGCGGCGAGGGCGTGATCGTCGGCCGGCTCGATCTGCCGCTGGTGCATGAGGGCGATGCGCTGTTTCATGTTGGCCGTTTCGACGCGCCGGAGGCCGCCGCGCTGGCGGTGCAGCGTCTGCGCGCCGCCAGCCGTATCTGGGAGGTTGAGGAAACGCCCATCGTTTGACGAGTCAGGAGTCGGGATGCGAGAGAAAACGCTGGCGGTGGCGGGCATTGCCGCCATGGCTCTGGTCGTGGCGGCGGCAGTCTGGCTGCCGGGTGGCAACGGTCACGCCGTGCTGGGCGTCCGTGCCGAGTTCCTGATTTTCGCGATCACGCTGCTGGGCGTGGCGCTGCTGCATGCGCGCACGCTGGAAGTGGCGGCGACCGGTCTGCTGTTCATTCTCGCGCTGAAGTTTCTCGGCGCCGGCCCTCAGGGCTTCGATCTGGGCGAACACCTCTGGCACGAGGCGCCGATCCTGATCAATCTGCTCGGGTTGCTGCTGGGTTTCGCGGTACTGGCGCGCCATTTCGAGCAGTCGGGCGTGCCCGATCTGCTGCCGGCGCTGCTGCCCGACAACTGGACCGGCGGCCTGGTGCTGCTGGCGCTGATTTTCGTGATGTCGTCGTTCCTCGACAACATCGCCGCCGCCATTATCGGCGGCACGGTGGCGATGCACGTCTACCGGAAACGGGTGCATATCGGTTATCTCGCCGCCATCGTCGCCGCCAGCAATGCCGGCGGTGCCGGCAGCGTGGTCGGCGATACCACCACCACCATGATGTGGATCAGCGGCGTGCACTGGACGCATGTGCTGCATGCCTATGTCGGGGCGGCGGCGGCATTCGCCGTGTTCGCGGTCGCCGGCGCACGCCAGCAACATCGTTATCAGCCGATAGCGCGCGATCCCCGGCCCGGTGTGCGGGTGCACTGGCGGCGGGTGTGGGCGGTGGTCCTGATTCTGGTCGGCGCGATCGCGACCAATGTCCTGCTGGATTTCCCGGCTGCCGGTGTCTGGGGCGCGATCGTGCTGGCGGCGCTGTTCACGCGCACCGACTGGCAGATGGTGCCGGCGGCGCTCAAGGGCAGTCTGTTCCTGCTGACGCTGGTGCTGTGCGCCTCATTGATGCCGGTGTCGCAGCTGCCGGCGGCGTCGTGGCCCAACACCCTCGGGCTCGGTTTCCTGTCGGCCGTGTTCGACAATATTCCCTTGACCAAACTGGCGCTGGATCAGGGCGGCTACGACTGGGGCTTTCTCGCTTATGCCGTAGGCTTTGGCGGTTCGATGATCTGGTTCGGTTCGTCGGCCGGAGTCGCGCTGGCCAATATTTTTCCGGAAGCACGCACGGTTTCGCGCTGGCTCTGGCGCGGCTGGCATGTCGCCATCGCTTACGTGATCGGGTTTTTTGCGCTCTTGGCGGTGATGGGCTGGCAGCCGGCCGATCAGACCGCGGCACCTGCCAATGGCGCGTCCAGCGTGCTGGAACCGGGTTAAGCGCGGATAACGATAGCCTACTGCCGATCCTATTCGTTAGAATATGAGCATCAACCAAAAGGAGACGGCCCTTGGGGGACGTGCTGAACCTTTTTAGCCTCGCCTTCTACGTCGTCTGCGTATTCGGCATCTGTACGGTCATGCTCGGCGCCTCGTGGCTGCTGGGTGGCCGCACCTGGGGCAGGGCCAAGAACGAACCGTTCGAGTCGGGCGTTGTCGGAGTGGGGACCGCGCGGCTGCGGTTTTCCGCCAAGTTTTATCTGGTGGCGATGTTTTTCGTCATTTTCGATGTCGAGGCAGTGTTCCTCTACGCATGGGCCATTTCCCTGCGCCAGGCTGGCTGGGCCGGCTTTGTCGAGGCTACGGTCTTCATCTTCGTGCTGATCGTCAGCCTGGTGTATCTGTGGCGCATCGGCGG
This sequence comes from Stenotrophobium sp., assembly GCA_050740035.1. GTDB lineage: Bacteria > Pseudomonadota > Gammaproteobacteria > Nevskiales > Nevskiaceae > Stenotrophobium. The sequence goes on from JBOICJ010000057.1 coordinate 2,883, forward strand.
TCTCGAGTGGGCGCCGGATGCGCGTCGGCGCTTCAAGCAAAAATTCAAGGAAATCCAGTAAGCCCATGGAATACACGCTCACTCGAATCGACCCCGATGCCAAGCGTTATCC
>JBOICJ010000058.1:0-8415 GCA_050740035.1 Stenotrophobium sp.
GACGTAGATGTTGTTGATGTCGAGCAGGATCAGGCAGTCGGCGCGCTCCGCCAGTTCGTTGAGAAACTGCCACTCGGACAGTTGCGACTGATGATAGGTGACATAGCTGGAAACATTTTCCAGCAGGATGCGGCGGCCGAGCGTGTCCTGCACCTGGCGCACGCGCGCGGCGACGTGATCGATGGCTTCCTCGGTGTAGGGCAGCGGCATCAGGTCGTGCAGGTTTTTGCCGTCGACGCCGGTCCAGCACAGGTGATCGGAGATCCACGCCGGTTCGACGCGTCGCGCCAGCGATTTGAGATTGCGCAGGTAATCCGGGTTCAGCGGATCACTGCTGCCGATCGACAGCGACACGCCGTGCATCGCCAGCGGATAGCGTTCGCGGAATTGATCGAGATAGTGCAGCGGCTTGCCGCCCGCTGCGAAATAATTTTCGGACAGGATTTCCAGCCAGTCGAGCGGCGGCCGCGTTTCCAGGATCTCGTCGTAATGCTCGACGCGCAGACCGAGGCCGTAGCCGAGTGGTGCAGCAGTCAGAGTGCGGGAAGATGCCATCGGCGGATATTAGGTCACGTCAAAAAACAACGCCCGATCCGCTGTTGCAGACCGGGCGTCTGTCCGCAAAAACGATCAGGCTTTGGCGGCTTTCTGAGCGGCGGCGCAGGCGGCCTTGCTCGGCTGCATGGTCATGCCGTGGCCCTTGCAGGCGTTCTGGCCCTTGCAGGAATTGCTGGCGGTCTTGCACGCGCCGTGGCCCTTGCAGGCGCTGGAGTTGTTGCAGACCACCGAGGCCTGAGCCGCGCCGGCGGCATCTGCCGCATACACATTGCTGGCGGCAACGACGCTGAACAGACCGGCCGCTGCTGCGGCGATGGCGATACCACTGAACTTGGTAGGCGATTTCATAAAGATTCAACTCCTCGTGTAGCACTTGAAGCATGATGCCGGACCGCGGCACCTCCGGATGGACGTCGGCCTTTGCGTTTCTTGCCGACTGCTGATGAGCTTACGCCGCTCACGTTCCACTGGATGCAGTGACGGGGCATGCGGCGATTTGTTACACCCGCTGTCGCTGTTTTGGGTAAAAATTACGTTATATATTATATAATTATAATTTAATTATATAATAATTTATAACAATACTTCAGATCAAAACGGCAATAGCGGGTGGCGGAATTCCCCGTCATTCCGCTAGGGCGGAGGAGGATTTTCAGCCGCAGGCTGATTGATCTGGGCGCTGATGAGGCTGGCCGCGCGCAGGAACGTTTCCCAGTTGTGACTGCCGGGAATAACCATGAAATGCGAAGGCGCGAGCGCGGTGGCCAGCAGCTGGTCGCCCTTGAGCATGCGGTCGTCGGCGCCGCAGATCATCCAGACACGCTGCGCGGCCGCGGGGTCCTCGCTCCAGCGTTTGATCACGCGCCACATTTCCTGCTGGTAGTTGTCATTGTCGACCACCGCCGGTACCGGACCCGGATCCCATTGCCGGACGCCGCCCGCGTCGCGGATTTTTTTCTGCAGGTCGGAGGAGCCGAGCCACGGCGCCAGCAGGATGAGTCCGGTCATCGCGCCGGGATGCGCGTACTCATAGAACAGCACGCCCATGCCGCCGACCGACGCGCCCGCCAGCCAGATCTGCTGGTAACCCTTCTGGCGCGCGGGCGTGATGACGTCGTCGTCGAGGCGCTGCACGATATTGCGCCGCGTGTAGTAGGCGAACGTGGCGCTGGTCAGCAGCACGTCGGCCTGTGGCCAGGTCTCGTGGATGGCGGCGCCGATATCGTGCTTCTGCATATCCTCGTCGTCGGCGCCGAATCCCGGCAGCACTACCACCAGCGGGTGCTGCGCCGCCGGCTGCGTGGCGGGCACGAGGATGCTTGCGATCGGGTCGTCGGCATCGCCAATTGTGATGCAGCCGGCGAGCATCGCGGTGATGGCCAGCAGAATGGCGGTGGGCAGCGACTTCACGCGCAGCTCAGGGCAGACGCAGCCGCGCGGCGAGCGCGCGCACCACCAGCGGGTTGCAGGGCAGGCCGAAATGGCTGCTGAAGACTGCGACGTTTTCGGTGTTGTCGGCCGCTTCCTCGCGCGAGCAGTGCCAGTCGACGATGCCATCCGTGCGGCTGTAGATCGCCACGCAGGGCACCGGCGGCGGTACGCGGCGGCGCTGGAAGCCGTCCCAGTCCAGCTTGATCGGCTTACCGCGGTTCACGTAGCGGAAAATCGGCGTCATGTTGTTGGCGTCGGGGTGGCCGTTGATCGGACTGCCGAGCGTGAACACGCGGCGCACCAGTTGCGGCTGCGCGCGCGCCATCTCGCGCACGAACACGCCGCCGAGACTCCAGCCGATCAGGCTGACCTTGCCGCCGTGTTCATCGTGCAGGGTGCGCAGGCGCGTGCCCAGTTTTTCCTTCATGCCGGAACGCATGCCGAGATTGCGGCCGAGTCCCCAGCCGTGCGCGTCATAACCCAGTTTCCCGAGGACGTGTCGCAGCGGCGCCGTGGTGCGATCGTCTGCGCCGAATCCGGGCACGACCATCACGGCGTGGCCGTCGCCGCGTGGCAGCCGGCCCAGCAGCGGCAGGCTGGCCAGCAAGCCGCCAAACTCCGCGACGACGCGGCCTTCGAGCAACAGGAGCAGGGGCGACGGCGGTTTTTTGGGAACGTCCTGTTCGCGCTGTGGGTCTACTGACATGTCTTTTCTCAAGCGTTGGTGGCAAATTACGGACGCGAAGCAACTGCGCTCCGGCAGTTGCGATTTCGATCAGGGTCATTCATGAGCCAGTATGGCGCGACTGCGAAGACTTTTCACTGGCTGATGTTCCTGCTGATCGCGGCCTCGTTCGGGCTGGCGTGGACCTTTGGCGACATGCACCTGAGTCCGCTCAAGCTCAGGCTGATCAATTGGCACAAATGGGTGGGCGTGACGATTTTCCTGCTGGTGTGGCTGCGGCTGGGCTGGCGCCTGCTCAATCCGCCGCCGCCGATGCCGGCCATGCCGCCGTGGCAGAAGCGCGCAGCTGAGGCGATGCACCGCATGCTGTATCTGTTCATGGTTGCGCAGCCGGTCACGGGCTGGCTGATGAGCTCGGCCAAGGGCCTGACCACGGGTTACTTCGGTCTCTGGGCGCTGCCGGATCTGCTGGCCAAGGACAAGGCGCTGGGACACGCGCTGGAAGCGGTGCACGAAACGCTGGCGTGGATCATCCTCGGTTTCGTTGCGCTGCATGTGCTGGCCGCGCTCAAGCATCTGCTCATCGACCGCGACGGCGTGATGATGCGTATGCTGCCGGGGTGGCCGCGCCGCGGCCCGAGGAACTGACCCATGCGTTTCTGGATGGCATTGCTGTGCGTGTCGCTGCCTTGGGCGGCGCTGGCCGGCGTGCGGCCGGTGCAGGCGCAGGGCAGTGCGATCAACTTTGCAATCACGCAGATGGGCGTGACGATGCAGGGCCAATTCAAGCGCTTTGCCGGAACGGTGGCGCTGGACCCGGCGCACCTGAACGAGGCCGCGATCAACCTGCGGGTGGATGTCGCCAGCGTCGATGCCGGTGGCGATGACGCCAATGGCGCAGCGGTGCAGGCCGACTGGCTGGACGCTGCCGCGCATCCGCAGGCGCAGTTCGTCAGCAGCGCCGTGACTGCGCTCGGCGACGGCCGTTACCAAGCCGCGGGCACGCTGACCATCAAGGGCGTCTCGCGCCCGCTGCGGGTGCCGTTCGCCTGGCGTGCGTCGCGCGACGGCGGCGCCGAGGTCAGCGGCGAATTTCAATTCCAGCGCGGCGACTACAAGCTTGGCGCAGGTGACTGGAGCAGCTTTGACGTGATCGCCAACAACGTGTCGGTGAAATTTCATCTCGTGCTCGGCGCTGCCGGGCCGGTTTCTTCAAGTTCGCAAACCAGGAGTGTCAAATGAACAAGATTCTGTCCCGTCTTCTGTTGGCTGCAGCCGCAATGGCGATCCTTCCGGCCTATGCCGCCGAGACTTACACCATCGATCCGAATCACAGTTTCCAGAAATTCTCGTACCAGCATCTCGGCTACTCGCATCCCGAGGGTCGCTTCGACAAGACCACCGGCACCATCACGCTGGATATGGCCAAGCACAGCGGCACCGCCGATGTCACCACAGAAGTCAGTTCCATCAGCACCGGGGTGCCGGCACTGGACGAGCATTTGCAGAAGCCGGATTTCTTCGATGCGGCGAAATATCCGACCATCACGTTCAAATCGCACGACTTCAAGTTCAAAGGCGACACGCTGGCCGCGGTGAGCGGCGATCTGACGATACACGGCGTGACCCGACCGGTGACGCTGGAGGTGACCAACTTTGCCTGTCACCCGCACCCGATGACCAAGAAGCCCGCCTGCGGCGTTGATGCGGTCACTACCATCAAGCGTTCCGAGTTTGGTGTCGGAGCCTTTGTTCCGATGGTCAGCGACGAGGTCAAATTGACAATCGAGGTCGAGGCTTTACAGAAGTAAAGGCTCATCCATTTTGGAACTTCGGAACTATTGATCCGGCCACAGGCGTGGCAATCGCGAACTGAACCCGGTCGTTCGCCCGCGAGTTTATTCAAGAAGGTTGTGGCCGGATCAATAAAGATGCGCAAATGATTCGCATTAAGCACATGCGCGCGGGACGGGCGATATCATCGAACTCCCCGCCACCTTACAAACGAGGATTTGTCATGTCCGAACCTTCAAACAGCCGCCGCCAATTCCTGCGCAACCTCGCCATCGCTGCCGCCGCGCTGCCACTGGCGCGTCTGCCACAGGCGCGCGCAGCGGGGTTGCCGCATCTGAGTCCCGCGGATCCCGCCGCCAAGGCTCTGGGTTACACCGACAATGCCGCCAAGCTCACGGCTGCCGCAGAGCCGACTCACAAGAAAGGCGACGACTGCGCCAACTGTGCGCTGTACCAGTCGGCCCAGGCCAGCGGTGGCTTCGCACCCTGTGCCGCATTCCCTGGCAAGGATGTGAATGCCAAGGGCTGGTGCCGCGCGCATTCGCCCAAGACCTGAGTACGGGTTGAGCGTAGTGCTTCGCAATCACTCGCGTCTAACATCCTCTAATTGCGATGCACTACACTAGCGTGACGCTGCCGCATTTCTTCGATCTGCTCGGCGTCGCGGTTTTTGCGGTTTCCGGGGCGCTTGCAGCGGGACGCAAGAGCCTCGATCTGATTGGCGTGATGGTCATCGCCATCGTCACCGCCATCGGCGGCGGCACGTTGCGCGATCTCTTGCTGAATCGCCACCCGGTGTTCTGGGTGGCGAATCCGGATTTTCTGAGCGTGTCGATTGCCAGCGCCCTGCTGACGCTGGTCTACGTGCGTTGGCTGCACCCGCCGGAGCGTCTGTTGCTGGTGGCGGACGCATTCGGTCTGGCGCTGTTCACCATTTCCGGCGCACGCATTGCGCAGCAGATGCAGGTGGAGGGCGTCATCGTCGTGGTCATGGGCGTCATCACCGGGGTCTTCGGCGGTGTGCTGCGCGATGTCCTGTGCGCCGAGATTCCGATGATCCTGCGCAAGGGCAGCATCTATGCGACCACCGCCATCGCCGGTGCGTCGGTGTTCGTGTTGATGGACGACCTCGGGCTGCATCGCATGAGCGCCGCCATCACCGGCATGGTCGTGATCGCCTTGCTGCGTCTGGGCGCCATCGCCTGGAACTGGTCGCTGCCGGTGTTCAGCCTGCCCGATCGCGCAGGCAAGAGCCGCTGAGCGCTAGACCAACTGCAGTTCTGTCAACTCGTCTTTCAGATAAGCGTAGTAGATCGGTGCGGCGATCAGGCCGACCAGACCGAACGCGGCTTCCATCACTAGCATCGCCGCCAGCAGCTCCCAGGCCCGCGCGCGAATGTGCGAACCGATGATGCGTGCGTTGAGGAAATATTCCAGCTTGTGAATCGAGATCAGGAAAATCAGCGAGCCCAGCGCCATCGGCACCGAGTAGCTGAAACTGACCAGCACGATCACCGTGTTGGAAATCAGGTTGCCGATGATCGGCATCAACCCCACCACGAACGTCAGCGCGACCATGGTCTTGACCAGCGGCAGGTGAATGCCCGCCAGCGGCAGCGCCACCAGCAGGAAGATCGCGGTGAACGCGGCGTTGATGCCGGCGATCCAGGCCTGCGCGAACACCACGCGGCGAAACGACCGGCTCATGCGTTCGGCGCGCGTGATGATGATCCGCGCCAGCGGCCGGTGCGCTTCCAGCGGCACCGCCTGGTGCAGTGCCAGCATCGCGCCGATTGCCATGCCGATGAGGATATGCGCGGTGACATGGCCGACGATGCGGCCGGCGCCGGGCAGCGCGCTGGAATGTTCGCGCAGCCATACGGCCATGGTCTGGCGCAGGTCGTCGGCATCGGCCGGTACGTAGTTGCCGATCCAGTCCGGCATCTGGCCGCGCGAATTTTCCAGCACCTCAGCGAGTTTTTGCAGCAGCGCCGGAAAGCTGTCGCCGCCATGCCGGAACGCCGCCACCAGTCCCGCGCCGGCGAGGATCAGCAGGCTGACGATAGCGGTGGCCAGCATCGCCACCGCGATGATGCGGGCGCGATCCGCCGAGAGCCGGCCGAGGCCCAGCCGCGGCGCCAGCGAGACCACCAGTTCATAGACCAGCAGGCAGGAAAAGATCGCGCTGAGCAAGTGCAGTTGCAGGATGCCGATCAGCACGACGACCGCGGCGACCAGCGCGGCGATCTCGCTGTTGGGGGCGGTCTGGGCAATAGAAGGTGTGTTCATGCGCAAATGGTATCCCGGCGCGCAGTTGCGCGGGAACCAGCGGCCGGAATCGCTGCCATAATCCGCCGCCGGTATTTTCTAAAGAGTCACGATCCATGCGCAGCCACCGTCATCAGGAAACCCATTTCGGCCAGTCCGAGCGTGTCCGCGACATCGTGATCGGCGCGGCCGACGGGCTCACCGTGCCGTTCGCGCTGGCGGCCGGACTCGCCGGCGTGGCCACGACTTCCGGCATCATCGTTGCCGCCGGCTTCGCCGAGATCGTCGCCGGTACCATCGCCATGGGCCTCGGCGGATTCCTGGCGGCGCGCTCGCAGGCCGATCACTACGATTCCGAACTTGAGCGCGAGCGCAGCGAGGTCCGCGACATCCCCGAACACGAACGCCGCGAGGTGGCGGAAATTCTCGAAACCTATGGCCTGCATGGCGACGTGCTGAAAAAAACCGTCGATGCGCTGACCCGGGATCACGACCGCTGGGTGGATTTCATGATGCGCTTCGAACTCGGCCTCGAAAAACCCGCAGCGGGCCGCGCGCTGATCTCGGCGCTGACCATTGGCAGCGCCTATTTCGCCGGTGGTCTGGTGCCGCTGTTGCCGTACATGCTGCTGACCGACCTGAAGCAGGCGCTGTGGTTGTCGGCCGCGGCCACGCTGGTGACCTTGTTCGGCTTTGGCGCGGTCAAGGGGCGTTATACCGGTCTGCCGATGCTCAAGGCCGGGATACAAACCACCGTCATCGGCGGACTGGCTGGTGCCGCTGCTTTCTTTGCCGCAGGATTGGTGTCCTGAACCCTGCGTTCCGGTTTGACCACACATCAGGAGTATCCGCATGAAACTGTATTTTTCTCCCGCCGCCTGTTCATTGTCGCCGCACATCGTCGCCTGCGAAGCCGGTCTCGACCTGCAACTTGAGAACGTCGATCTCAAGACCCATAAAACCGCGGGCGGCGAGGATTTCTATACGGTCAATCCCAAGGGTTATGTGCCGGCGCTGCGGCTCGCCGACGGTACGGTGCTGACCGAAGGTCCGGCGATCGTGCAGTATCTGGCCGACCAGAAGCCCGCCAGCAAACTCGCTCCGGCCAACGGTACGGTGGAGCGCTATCGCCTGCAGGAGTGGCTCAACTTCATCTCCACCGAAGTGCACAAGCCTATGGGTTCGATGTTCAATCCGGCGATCAAGCCGGAGCAGCGCGAGGCCGCGATCAAGCAACTCGGCGGCCGCTTCGACATCCTGACCAAGGCACTCGCCGGCAAGACCTGGCTGATGGGCGAGACTTTCACTGCCGTCGATGCCTATCTGTTCACCATCCTCAACTGGGCGAACTTCGTCAAAGTGGACATGAGCAAATGGCCGGCACTGACCCAGTACGTGGGCCGCGTCTCGGCGCGTCCGGGCGTGCAGAAGGCGCTCAGGGCCGAAGGACTGATGAAATAGTTGAGGCGCGGCGGGGCGTGCCGCTATACTGCGCGCCCTGCAGATCAACAACCGCAGAAGATTTTTCAATGACACGCAAGCAGCAAGCCGTACTCGTCCTCGTCAAGGTCGTCGTTAGCGACGCACCGTAGGGGACGCTGCCTGCAACAAACAGCCCCCGCCGGTGCGAACCGGCGGGGGGTTCTTCGTTTCCGCGCCGGTTTTCATCTGCAGGGGGT
>JBOICJ010000059.1:0-4397 GCA_050740035.1 Stenotrophobium sp.
CAACTGCGCCGACGTGTTCATGCTGCTCAACGTCAGCGACCTCAACCCGCGTTACGCGCGCCACTTCATGGAATGCAACGCCGGCATCGACGGCGCTGCGCGCACCCTGCTGGCAGCGTAACGCGCACATGCTCGCCCTCTGGCGCAGTGCGCGCCTGATCGTCCACCTGCTGACGGGCTTGCTGCTGGCCGCCGCGGTCAAACTCGACCGGCGCAATCGCCTGCGACGCGAGCGCCTGATGAGCGGGTGGTGCCGTGGAACGCTGCGCATACTCGGCATCCGCGTCAGCATCGTCGGCCGCCCGCACGACGGCGCACGCCTGACCGTCGCCAACCACGTGTCATGGCTCGACATCATGCTGATCGGCGCCTGCGAGCCGACTCGCTTCGTCGCCAAATCAGAGATCCGCAACTGGCCGGTCGCCGGCTGGCTCGCCACCGCCACCGGCGCGTTCTACATCCGCCGGGGCAAGGGTGGCGCGCGGGCGCTGCTCGGCACGCTCACGCCCTGGCTGGCCGCCGGCGGCGCGGTCACGGTGTTCCCGGAAGGCACCACCACCGACGGCACCGGCGTGCGTGATTTCCATCCGCGCCTGTTCGCGGCGGCCATCGCCGCCGCCGTGCCGGTGCAGCCGGTGGCGATCCGCTATGGCCTGGGTGCCGGCGGCCGCAAGGTCGCGCCCTTCATCGGCGACGACGACTTGTTCAGCCACGTCCTGCGTATCCTGCGCGAGCCGGCGCTGGCCGCGGAAGTGGCCTACTGCGCGGCGCTCGATGGCGCCGGCCGCAGCCGCGAACAACTGACGCTGGCGGCACGGCAGTGCATCGCCGACATCATCGCACCGGAGCCCTTGTGCGCCACTTCCAGTGCGGACCCCATCAAACACCGGGACAGGGCGATGGCCCTGCCCCGGCGCGGGCCTACTTCTTGCCGCCTTTCTCCAGCGCCTCGTCGGCGCCCGCCAGCAGATCCGTGCCGGCGTGCTTGAGTTCTTCGCCCGAGAAGAAATGCGCCAAGGCGGGTAGCACGACGATGGCGCCGATCATGTTGGCGGTGAAGCCGAATACCAGCAGCACGCCCATGTCGCGCTGGAACTGCAACTCCGAGAACATCCACATCGCCACGCCGGTGGCGAGGCCGACGCCGGTGAACAATGTCGCCTTACCGGTCGAGCGCATCTTCTGGTAGTAGGCCTCCTCCAGCGTCAGGCCGCGGCGCAGGCCGGCGGCGATCACCGAGTAACTGTAGATGCCGTAGTCGACGCCGACGCCGCAGGCGAAGGCCAGCACCGGCAGCGTCGCCACCTTCTGGCCGATGCCGAGGAACACCATCACGGCATAGCCCATCAGCGTCACCATCGCCAGCGGCAGGGCCACGCACAAGACACCCGACAACGTGCGGAACGACAGCCACAGGAAGATCAGAATCACCGCATAAACCCAGACCACGATGCGCACGTCGTTGTGGGCCACCACCTCGTTGGTCGCTGCCATGACCCCGATATTGCCGGAGGCCAGCCCAAACGTGACCCGCTTGTCATGGCGCATGGTCGCCTGGTACTTCTTCACTGCATCGATCAGTGCAGCGATGGTCTGCGCCTTGTGGTCGCGAGTGAAGATGACCAGCGACAAGGCCGAGCAGTCCGAATTGAGGAAGCCGGTGGTCGTCGGCACCAGCGCCGTGGACTGTGCCAGCGCCTGCGAATTACGCGGCAGCACTTCGGCGTTGAGACGGCCTTCGTTGAGGCCCGAATAGGCCAGCTTGGCCAGATCCTGCAGCGACAGCACCGAGCGCACCTGCGGCAGGTTGCGCATGTACCAGTTGAAGCGGTCGACCTCCTGCATCGACGTGTAATCAATACACGCATTCGGATACATCTCGGCAATCACGCGCAACTGGTCGACGCCAAGAGAAAAATGCTGGGCTATCGCGCGCGCATCCTGATTGAAGCGCGAATTCGGCCGCAATTCTGGTACGCCAGCGGTGGTGTCGCCGATCTGGACTTTCGGATATTGCGTTGCGGCTCCGATCGACAACAGGATGCAGATCACGATCACCGCCGTTGCCGGCCCGCGGTGCGTGAGCACTGCCATTTTCTTGAAGATCACGTCGCCGATCCGCTCGCGCTTGAGCTGCGCCTCGCGGAACTTGTCGACGTTGGGGATGCGCAGGTAAGACAGCAGCACCGGCAGCAGCGCCTTGTTGACGATGATCACGCCGACCATGCCGAAGGCGGCGTTGATCGCCATCTCGCGGATGACCTGGATGTCGATGATGTAAATCGTGGAGAAGCCGGCGACGTTGGTCAGCAATGCCACCACACCGGGAATCGCCAGGGCGCGGAACGTCGCCAGCGAAGCGTGATAGCTGTCGACGCCGCGGGTGGCGATCTCATGTCCCCACGAATTGACGTATTGCACGGCATGGCTGACCGACACCGCCATGATCAGGAACGGCACCAGCATGGCAAAGGGATCAAGGCCGTAGCCGACCAGATGCAGCAGACCCAGCTCCCAGATACAGGACACCAGCGAGGTGCCGACCACCAGCGCCGCCAGCGTCAGCGAACCGATGTAAGCCCACAGCAGCAGCCCCATCAGCAGCAGGGCGATGAAGAAGAAACCGCCAACCTGGAACGAGGCGCGGGTCATGTCGTCGACGACTTTGGCGAAGCCGATGATGCGTACCGAGATGCCCGGCGTCTCGTACTTGTGCCGGATCGCCTCAAGCTTTTCGCCGATCTTGGCGTAGTCGAGCGGCTTGTTGGTGGTCGGATCCTTGTCGAGCAGTTCGGCGACGATCAATGCCGATTTCTGGTCTTCCGACACCAGACGACCGATGACGTTGGCCTTGCTGACGTTGGAGCGGATGCGCTGCATCATCGCCGGTGTCGGCGTGTAGTCGGACGGCACCACGGTTTCGCCGGAGAGCCCGCCCTCGACCACTTCGGTGTAGATGATGTTGGGGGTGAAGATCGAGGTGACGCGCGAGCGATCGACGCCCGGCACGAAGAACACCTCGTTGGTGACCTTGTTCAGCGTCTCCATGAACTTGGGCTGGTAGATGTCGCCCTTGTGGCTCTCCAGATCGACCAGGATGGTGTTGGCGCCGCCGAAGTCCTGGTAGTACTTCTTGAACACCTGCATGTAGGGATGATCCTGCGGCACCATCTTCAGCCAGCCGGCATCGGGCCGCAGCAGTGCCGCCTGCGAGGCCAGGAATAGCGTTGCCAGCACCAGGATCGTCAGCGTCACCGCGCGGTGACGGTACAGCAGCGGCTCGACGACGCGCAGGATCTTCTGCGCCCAGCCGTTTTTCTTGCTTGGCATCATGGCAGTGGCGCCAGATCTTTGACGCCTTGCCGGCCGACCGCAATCATGCGTCCGTTGAATGCCGCCACATCCCCCAGCGTGTCATCCGCTGAGGTATTCAGTGGCACGACGTGGGCATCGGGCTGCGACAGCGGATTCTGCACGGTCTCCACCGTACCGTTGACGCCCACCATCAGTATTTTGTCGTTCGGCAGCAACACGCCGCCGAACAGGCTTTCGGTCAGCGGATTGTCCAGATGCTTCCAGCCTAGCGCTGCGACCTTGGCAGGGTCCGCCACCGTCGTGCGGCTGAACACATCCCACTTGGCATAATCCATGGTCGCACAGGCAGCGACGTTGGCACTGACGTAGACATTACCGCGCAGACCGTAGACCAGCACACCGTGCTCGCCTTGCGGGATGGCATCGAAGAAAGAACCGGTATAGGGACTGTCGAGCAGCGCCCAGTTGGCGCCGTTGTCGCTGGAACGCGCCATCAGTCCGCGCTCGCCGGCGATGAACAGCGAGCCATCGCCCAGCCGGATGATGGCGTTCATGTGCATGCCCAGGTCGTTCAGCGGATTCTGCTGCATGGCCCAGGTCTTGCCGCCGTCGGCGCTGGTCAGATAATCGCCGAAGCCGCCGACCGCGATGGCGTGCTGCGGATCGAGGAAAATCAGGTCATAGAGCGGATGCGCGCCGGCCTTGAAATTGCGCAGCGTCCAGTGCTCGCCACCATCGGTGGTCTGCATGATGATGCCGTCGTAGCCGAGGATCCAGCCGTTGTTGGCGTCGAAGAAACGCACGCGGTCGAGCATGCCGCTGACCGGCACCATCGACTGGGTCCAGTGCTGGCCGTCGTCCGACCACAGCACCACCCCTTCCTGCCCGATCGCCACCAGCCGCTTGCCGGCGAGGGTGATGCCGGTCAGGCGATTCTGCGCCGCCTTTGCTGCGGGCAGCGCCGGCAGGGGCTGGTCGGCATCTTTGGGCGGCGGCATGCCGTTGCCGCCGTCCTGCGCCCAGGCGCCGCCAGCCGCCAGCAGCGCCGCCAGCAGCGTCAGCCGGGCGGCGCAGCGCCGGAT
>JBOICJ010000060.1:0-5945 GCA_050740035.1 Stenotrophobium sp.
ATCATCCCGAATACGGCAGCATCTGTGCCGACTGGAGCAGCGCCGAACAGCAGCGCCGCATCGCTGCGGGCCGCAAGCAACTGCTGGCCCATGCCTTCGGCCTGCATCGCAAACGCGAAATCGTCACCGTATTCGACGCCACCGCAGGTCTGGGCCGCGACGGCTACACCCTCGCCGCACTCGGTCTGCAGGTGACGATGGCCGAGCGCAATCCGCATATCCTCGCCTTGCTGCGCGACGCGCATTCACGTGCCCTGCTCGATGCAGCGATGCAGGCAACCGCGCAACGCATCACCATCGTGGAGACCGACGCCCGGCTGGCGCTGCGCGACGGCCGCTGGGACGCCATTTATCTCGACCCGATGTACCCGCATAGCGATAAGAGCGCCCTGCCGCAGAAAGAAATGCAGCTATTCCGCGAACTGACACACGGCGACCCGGATGCCGATGCACTGCTGCAACCCGCACAGGCTTGCGCGCTCCGGCGCGTGGTGGTCAAACGTCCGCTGCGTGCGCCGTGGCTGGCGGGCTGCGCCCCCACCCTCTGCCTCAAGGGCACGCAGGCGCGCTTTGATATTTATCTGAAAGCGAATCCAGGCCGGCACGCCTGAGCACAGAAACCGAACGATTCAGCCCCCATTGCCAAGCAATTGCCGCACAACAGGCTCCATCGCTTTCAGGCCCGCCGCACGCCCGATGGCCAGCGATTCCTCCACGCTTTTTGACTCGACAAATCGCGCCCTCAACGCGAACAGTGCGCCGACACGGTTGCTGCTGGCACAGTGCACCAGCACATCGCCATCAATTGCCCCACTCAGAGCCTCGTGCAGGCTTTGGGCTTTTTCGCGGGTCAGATCTGCGGGGCCAGCAACGGGGATGTTCAGGTAATGCAAACCCAATTGCTGCATCAACGCCGGTTCGTTGTAGGCGCAAGCCTCGCCGGGCGGACACAAATTCACCACAGTTTTCACGCCAAGCGCGCGCAACTCGGAAAAATGCTCGGGCGCAGGACGGCCGCCGGTCACGACATGCGGGAAGGGTCTGGCCACATTGGGAATGGCCGGCAAAGCTTTTTCACTCATGTGCATCGATCCGAATCCGAAGAGTCGGAAGTGTAGCGCCGCTCGTCCGCCAATGCAGGCCTGTGCATCGGATAAAATGCGGCTTGTTCCCTTGAGTTTCCCGGTCATGTCCGACAGTTTCCTGCCCGCACCGCTCTGGCGGCGATTCGCCGCTGCGTTTTACGACGGCCTGCTGTTGCTGGCCATCTGGATGGCCACGGCGGTCGTCGAGGAAGTCGTGCGAGACACGCTGCTGAAACTGCCTCCCAATGTCCACGCCATGCGCTTCTACATGTTCATCGCCGGCCTGGCATTTTTTGGCTGGTTCTGGACCCACGGCGGACAAACGCTGGGAATGCGTGCATGGCATCTGCGCGTGATACGTGCCGATGGCGCGCCGCTGCGCTGGCCGATTGCGGCGCTGCGTTACGCCATGCTGCTGCTGACGTGGGCTGCGGCGGCCTACCCACTGCTGCTGCATCTACCGGTGGCTGCCGCGTGGTCGCTGGCACCGGAAATCTCCGACGCCTGCATCGCGGCACTCAGTCTCAGCCTGCTGATTTTCTTCCTCGACGGCCAGCGGCGCGCGCCGCTTGATTTCATCGCCGGAACGATCGTCATCACCGTACCCAAGGGTGAATCAGCTGACACGATTGAGCCGGTAAAGCGCGATTCCTGATAACAATATCGATGGCAGGGTTGCCGCCAACGCCGGTGGCCAGCGATACACCTCGCCGAGATTGGCGGACACTTCGTTGAGCACGTAAAAGCCAACACCAACCAGGATGCCGATCAATAATCGCTGACCTGCCCCGCTGCTCCGCAGAGAGCCCAGCACGAAAGGCACGGCGAACAGCATCATCGCCATCACTGTCAGCGGCGCGATCAATTTGCGCCAGAGGTCCAACCGGTAGTTGGCCGCATCCAGTCCGTTCGCGTCGAGATAATGAATCAGCCGCAGCAAACCCGGCATGGTCAGGCTCTCGGATTCCAGCACGAACAGGCGCAGCACTTCGGGCGAAAGCGATCCGCTCCATTGCATCTGCGGTGCCTGTGAAGTCCGGGTGCCGTCGCTGGCAATGTCGGTACGGCTGACGCCGGTGAAATTCCAGTGCCCATCCTGGTAACGGCCATCGCTGACGTGCAGATCGGACTGCAGGCTCATGTCCTTGGCGAGCATGAATATCTCGACATCCGCGACATGGTCTTCGGCGATCAGTTTGCGGATATGAAAAATGCTGTCGCCGTCGCGCAACCATACGGTGTGTCCGCCCAGCCCCGGCGTGATGCCGGTGCGTGCCGTGGTGCGATAGCTTTCCGCGGCGCTATTGCTGGCAGGCGCCAGCCAATCGCCAAGCAAAAACCCGACGATCCCCAACAACGAACCCGCAAGCAGCGTGGCGCTGCCGATGCGTAACAGCGAAACACCCGCGGCGCGCATCGCGGTCAGCTCGCTTTGCGCGGCCAGCGCACCCAGCCCCATCAGGGTACCGAGCATGGCGATGATCGGCAGCAAGGTATAAAGCCCCGCCGGCATCTGCAACAGCGTGTAGACCATGAGCTGCAACACGCCATAGTTGCCTTGACCGGTATCGCCGATACCCGAGACAAACCCGATGAACGAATAAATCGCAATCAGGGCGAATCCGGCGATCGCGGTGAAGCCAAGGATGTGCAGAATGATGTAGCGGTCGAGGGTCTTCATGCGCGCCGCCCCAGCCCGGAGCGGCGCACGATCAGCGCCAAGGCAACACCCAGCATCAACAGGTGCACCCACCAGAGTCCGATCAGCGGCGACAAGTGCCCCTTCGCAATCCAGGCCTGACCCATGGCGATCAACTGCGTGTAGACCAGATAGATCAAAATGCCGATCACCAGCTTTCCATATCGCCCCTGGCGCGGGCCGATATGCGACAGCGGCACCGCCAGCAGCACCAGAACCAGCACGGATATCGGCGCCGCAAGCCGCCACTGCATTTCGGCCTGATCCTGCGGGTCCGGCGAATTCCACAATTCGCTGGTCTGATACAGCCTGCGCTTGTCGGTGGTAAAGACGAAATCCGGCGGCTGGATTCGGGTTGAGAATTTTGCGAAGCGCATGATGTCGAATTGCGCCTGCCCCGCCTCACCGCGATACCGGTAGCCGTCGGTCAGGGTCACGACGCGCTCGCCGGTGGCGGAATTGACCGTCTGCGTACCGCCCTTGGCAACGACGATGGTATCGCCGCCTTTCTCATGGATGCGCGCAAATACCGAACCCAGATGTTGTCCTTTGGCATCCATTTCCGCGGTGTAAACGGTCGCGCGGCCGCCTGCGACATCCTTGAAATGTCCAGCCTCGAACGGGTTGTACTGCACGAACCGCGCAGCATCCTTGGAAATATATTCGGCCGTGCGCCCAGCCCAGGGACCGATGAATAAGGTCAGCGCGGCCGCGAACAACGCCAGCAACACGCCCAACACCAGGAACGGTCGATACAGTTGCGCCATGCTGACGCCGCAACCGCTCATGGCGGCGACTTCGTTGTCCTTGTAGAGCCGGCCCAGCGCCAGCATCACCGCCAGCAGCAGCGACGCCGGGATCAGGATCGCCAGGTACTGCAGGCTGGAAAGCGCAACGACTTCAAACAGCAGGTCGCGCGGCAGGATGCCGCTCGCCGCCTCGCCGAGAAAACGGGCAAAGCGGGTCGACAGCATGATCGCCAGCAGCACGAGCGTCACTGCCAGCCAGGCACCGCCGGCTTCGCGCAACAGGTAACGATCGAGTATTCCGGCTCTCATGAGCTTCCATCCAGGGGACTGGATGGAATTATGCCCATTTATCGGCGCCCGCTGTGCACGTCATGCAGGCCCGCCGCAACAGCGGATCAGTTGCGCACCACGCCTTCCGAATTCTGCAGGGCGGCGATGCGCACTTCCAGCGGCGGATGGGTGGCGAACAGGCTGGCCACGCCGCCGCCCTCGCGAATGCCAAAAGCCGTCATCTGCTTGGGCAGCTCGCTGGGAATTTCATGCGCCGCCTGCAAGCGCTGCAACGCGGCGATCATCTTGCGCTTGCCGGCCAGATAGGCACCGCCGGCGTCGGCTCGGAACTCGCGCTGGCGCGAGAACCACGCCACGATCATGCTGGCCAAAAAGCCGAGCACGATCTGCATCACGATCACCGTGATCATGTAGCCAAACCCGCCGCCGCGGCTGCGGTTGTCGCCGCGATTCAGGGCGCCATCGACAAAATAGCCAATCACGCGCGACAGGAAAAAAACGAAAGTGTTGACCACACCCTGCACCAGCGTCAGCGTCACCATGTCGCCATTGGAAATATGCGTGATTTCGTGACCCAGCACCGCCTCGACCTCGTCCTGGCTCATGCCCGCCAGCAGTCCGGTCGAAACCGCGACCAGCGAACTGTTCTTGGTCATGCCGGTGGCGAAGGCGTTGGGTTCGGGCGAATCGAAAATCGCCACTTCGGGCATGCCGATATTGGCGCTGCGCGCCAGGCGCTCGACCGTGTTGAGCAGCCACATTTCCGAGGAACTGGCGGGCTGGGTGATGACCCGCGCGCCGGTGGTGCGCTTGGCCATCCACTTCGACATCGCCAGCGAAATGAACGCACCGCCAAAACCAAACACCGCTGAAAAACCCAGCAGGGCCGGCAGGTTGAGACCGTTGGCCGTTAGGTAACGATCGAAGCCGAACAGGGAACAGACGATGGACAGCACCACCATGATGGCGATGTTGGTCACGATCAGCAGGAAAATACGTTTCATGGAGTCAGTGATGTGAAGGTTGTGGACAGGATATATGAGTGCTTTGACCGGAAGTTCAAGACTTAATTCCCGCAACTAGCCCTTGCTGGGCTCGGCAACCATGCTGTCCACGCGCTGGAAGCCGCGAGGCAGATGTCCGCCGCGTGAGGCACGGGCACCCGCATAGTTGTCGATATCCGAAGGCTTCAGGGTCAGCGTGCGCTTGCCGCAAACCAGCGTCAGGCTGGCGCCTTGCGCGATGACGCAGGCCGCCAGGATGCGGTCCTCGCCCTTGAGGCCGATCAGCTTGTTGCCCTTGCCCTTGGACATTTCCGGCAACTCGGCCAGCGGAAACACCAGCAGGCGGCCTTCCGCCGTCGCCAGTGCATAACGATCGGTGGCCGGATCGCGCAGCGCTGCGGGCGACAAAGCGGTGCCGCCTTCGGCAATCGTCACCACCGCTTTGCCGGCACGATTGCGCGCCTGCAATTCGTTGAGTTGCGTGTAGAAACCATAGCCCTGGTCGCTGGCCAGGACGAAACGATCGGTCGGCTCCGCCAGCATCATTGCAATAATTCTTGCGCCGTCCTGCAAATCGAGCTTGGTGGTGACCGGCTCGCCTTGCGAGCGCGCCGAAGGCAGCTCACGCGGATTGAGCGTATAGCAGCGGCCGCGACTGTCGAGCAGCACCAGCAGATGATTGGTGCGCCCTTGAACCGCGCACATGAATTCATCACCGGCCTTGTAGCTCAGCGTCTGTGCATCCAGTTCATGACCCTTGCCGGCGCGGATCCAGCCGGCCCTGGACAGCACCACGGTAATCATCTCTGCCGGCAGGATTTCCGTGGCCTCCAGCGCCTGTGCCGGCGGCCGCGCATTGATCGGGCAGCGCCGATCGTCGCCGTATTTTTTGGCGTCCTCGCGGATTTCCTCGCCGATCAGCTTTTTCAGTTTGTCGTCGTCGCCCAGCAATTCTTCCAGACGCGCACGCTCGGCCGCCAGTTCGGCCTGCTCGCCCTTGATCCTCATTTCCTCGAGCTTTTGCAGGTGCCGCAGCTTGAGATCGAGGATGGCTTCGGTCTGGATCTCGGTCAGGCCGAAGACGCGCATCAACTCCGCTTTTGGATCCTCCTCGTAG
>JBOICJ010000061.1:0-6404 GCA_050740035.1 Stenotrophobium sp.
GGCCGATCCGCTGTGCGAAGCCTTCATCGATGCGGCCGAGCAGACCGGCATTCCACGCAACATTGACTTCAACGGTGCGACGCAGGAAGGCGCCGGCTATTTCCAGACCACGACGCGACGCGGCCGCCGTGCGTCGACCGCGGTAAGCTATCTTAACCCGGCGCGTGGTCGGCCGAACTTGCGGATCGAGACCGACGCGCATGCCGAGCGCGTGCTGTTCGAGGGCAAGCGCGCGGTCGGCGTGCGCTACTCCGCCAACGGTCTCTACAAGGACGTGCTGGCCAACCACGAGGTGATCCTCTGCGGCGGCGCGGTCAACTCGCCGCAACTGCTGCTGCTGTCCGGCGTCGGCCCAGCCGAGGAACTGCGCAAGCACAGCATCGAAACCGTGCATGAGCTGCCGGGCGTCGGCAAGAACCTGCAGGATCATCTTGATGTCGTGGTGTCGGTGCGCGAAAAAACCCATCAGTCGGTGACGTTCAACCCGATGTCGCTGTGGCAGTCGATCAAGATGCTGTTCCAGTACATCTTCGGCAAGCGCGGTGCGCTCAGCAGCAACATCGCCGAGTCCGGTGGCTTCATCAAGACCCGGCCCGAAGAGCCGGTACCCGACCTGCAACTGCATTTCGTGCCGCTGGCATTTTCCGAGCACGCGCAAAAGCTGGGGCCGCTGTTCGGCTACGCCTATACCCTGATGGCCTGCAACCTGCGTCCGATCAGCCGCGGCGAAATCACCCTGTCCAGCAACGATCCACTGGCCGCGCCCAGCATCCGCGCCAACTATCTCGATCATCCGCAGGACCTCGAGAAACTGATTATCGGCATCCGCAAGATGCGTGAGATCCTGGCGCAGCCGGCGTTCGCGCCGCATCGCCGCGAAGAAATCATGCCGGGCGCCCAGGTGCAAAGTGACGCGCAGATCGGCGACTGGATCCGCCAGAACGCCGAGACCGTCTACCACCCGGTCGGCAGTTGCAAGATGGGCGTCGATGATATGGCGGTGGTCGATCCGCAACTCCGCGTGCACGGACTGCAAAGCCTGCGCGTGGTCGATGCCTCGATCATGCCGACCCTGATCGGCGGCAACACCAATGCACCCACCACCATGATCGCCGAGAAGGGCGCGGCGATGATTCTCGACGACGCCCAGCGCCCGCGCGCGGCCGCCTGAGTGAGCCGGCAGACTTACGCCGACGCACGCCGCAGCGGCGTCACTTTCGGGTTGCGGTTGAGGTGATCGAGGCTGACCCAGCGGATCACGCTAAGCTTGCCGTTCATGTCCTCGCCCAGTGCGGTGCAGCTTTCGACCCAGTCGCCGCAGTTGTGATAGGTGACGCCGTGGATCTGGCGAATCTCGGCGTGGTGAATATGACCGCAAACCACGCCGTCGAGACCACGTCGCTTGCACTCGCGCGCCACGCTATCCTCGAAATTTGAAACCACGTTGACCGCCGTCTTCACGCGCTGTTTGGCGAAAGCCGAGAGCGACCAGTAGCGCATGCCCAACACAGCGCGCCCCTTGTTGAACCAGTAGTTGAAATGCATCGCGCCTTCGTACAGCGCATCGCCGGTCAGCGCGATCCACTTGTGATAGCGCGTGATCACGTCGAAGTGGTCACCGTGCGTGACCAATAGCCGGCGTCCGTCGGCGGTCTTGTGCACCGCCTCGTTCACCACCCGGATATTGCCCATTTCCAGCCTGTAATCCACGAACTTGCGCAGGAAGTCGTCGTGATTCCCGGTGACATAGGTCACCTTGGTGCCACGCTTGGACTTGGTCAGGATTTTCCGGATGACGTTGGTATGTTCCTGCGGCCAGTGGAAATTATTGCGCAGCTTCCAACCGTCAATGATGTCGCCGACGAGGTACAGCTGCTCGCACTCGTTCTGCTTGAGGAAATCCACCAGGAACTCGGCCTTGCAGCCCGCGGTTCCCAGGTGCACATCGGAAATCCAGAGCGTGCGGTAACGATTCGCTGAGCGTTTTTCAGACTTGGCATGTTCTTTTTTCACGAGCGCATCATCGCGTTCATGCGTTGCGCAAATGCGACAGACCGATGACGGATTTGTGAAGCTTTCGGCCACGGGCCTGTTTTAAAAGACAGATCTTGTATTATTTTTAAACATATCTTAAGATATATTTTCAGACATAAATGGAGTTACCCATGTATCACCCCTTTCACAGACACGGCCACCATCACGATGAAGAACATCGCGCCATGGGACGGCATCACGGCGGTCGCGGCTTCGGCCATTTTGCCGCCGGTTTCATGGGCGGAAATGGCTTGGGCGGCCAGGGCTTCCGCACGGGGCGCAAGCTCGCCTCGGCCGATCTGCAACTGTTGATTCTCGCTCTGCTCGAACAGAAGCCGAGCCACGGCTATGAACTGATCAAGGCCCTGGAAGAACGCTCACAAGGCTTTTACAGCCCCAGCCCCGGCATGGTGTATCCGGCACTCACCTACCTCGAAGAAATCGGCCATGCGACGGTCGAGGTCGCCGGCACCAAGAAGCTCTATCAGATCACCAGCGATGGTCTGGCTCATCTCGAAAAGAATCGCGCCACCGTCGAGGCGATTTTCGCGCAGCTCAGTCAGATCGGTCAGAAGATGGAACAGGTGCGCGAGGTCTTTGCCGGTGACGAGGCCTCGGGCGACGAGGATGCCGACCACGACATCCGGCAAGCACGGCGCGCGCTGAAACTGGCGCTGCATGACAAAAAGCGCAGTTCGCCGGAAGAGTACAGACGCGTCGCTGCAATCCTGCATCGTGCCGCCGAGGAAATCCTCAAGGGCAAGCGCACATGAGACAACACCGCTATCGCATCACCGTCGAGCATGTGGCAAGCGCAAGGCCGGGACAGGCTGTGCACGAACCACTGTGCTTCGAAACCGGCAACCACGACGAGATTCTCGGCATCGTCGACCGTCTGCGCACGCGTTCCGGCTTGCCCGAGAGTGACGCCGCCGCCCTCGGCATTGGTCTCAAGCTCTTCAGCGAAACCCTGCTGATCCATCGTGACGCTCCGCTGTTCGCAGGCCTCCTGATCCCCATGCGCCAGTTCATCGGCAGACTCAAAACGCACGCGAAGGATGCGCCGGCCGGGTGACGCCGATGCAAACAGAAAATCCCGATTGCAAGCACGGAGCCGGCCAGTTCGTTCCGGTCGTCAATCGCAATCGCTGCGAGGGAAAAGCCGACTGTGTCAGGGTCTGTCCTTACGAGGTTTTCACCGTCGGCGTCCTGCCGTTGCGAGAACGGCAGGGCCTCAGCCTGATCGGCAAGATCAGGGCCATGCCCACCAATGGCAGCAGGCGTTTGCGACCCGCGAGGAGGCGTGCCATGCCTGCGGCCTTTGCGTGACGACTTGCCCCGAGAAGGCGATCACGCTTCGCCGCGTCTGATTCCTTCTCAGTACGGCGGCACTCAGGCGCGATCACCGCGCAGCGCACGCACTTTCTGCTCCAGCAGCGCCGCGGTGACCTGCTCCGGCGGCACGGCAGGTCCGGCCACCAAGGTGATCCTCGACCAGAAGCGGCGCGGGATACGCGCACGTTTCAGGAAGCCGTCGCGGCGGCTGAAGATGCTGCCCCACAGGCCCTGCAGCGCCATCGGCACGACCGGCACCGGCGAACGTGCGACGACGCGCTCGATGCCGCTGCGGAATTCATCGACCTGGCCATCGCGGGTCAGGCCGCCTTCGGGAAAGATGCCAACCACCTCACCTTCGGCCAGCACCGCGGCGATCTGGTCGAAGGCGCGGTGCATCAATGCCTCGTCTTCTTTGGCCGGCGCAATCGGAATGGTTTTGGCGGTGCGGAAGATGAACGACAGCACTGGAATCTTGAAAATCTTGTGATACATCACGAAGCGCACCGGCCGGCGCACAGTGCCGCCGAGGATCAGCGCATCGACGAAGCTGACGTGGTTGCAGACGATGACGGCCGGGCCTTCATCGGGAATGTTTTCCAGTCCTTCGGTGCGGATGCGGTAGAACGTGTTGATCAGCAGCCAGACCAGCAGCCGCATCAGGAATTCCGGCACCAGCCCGTAGATAAATATGGCAACCGCGGCGTTCATCAGTGCCGTGGTCAGGAATAACTCGGGAATGGTCAGCCCGGCCTTGAGCAGGATGACGGCCATCAGCGCAGCCACCACCATGAACAGTGCGTTGAGGATGTTGTTGCCGGCAATCACCCGCGAACGATGACTCGGCGGCGTACGCGTCTGGATCAACGCGTAGAGCGGCACGATGAACAGACCACCGGAGATGCCAATCAGCAACAGATCCCACAGCACGCGGTGATTGCCGAGGGTGTGGATGAACGCCAGCGCGGTCTGGCCGTGTATCGCCGCCGCTGCCGGTGCGGCAAAGTAGAGGTCGATGCCGAACAGCGTCAAACCGATGGAACCCAGTGGCACCAGGCCAATCTCGACCTTGTGTCCGGACAGACGCTCGCAGAGATAGGAGCCCAGGCCGATGCCCAACGAAAACACCGTCAGCAGCAGCGTCACCACCTGCTCGCCGCCGCCCAGGTAAATCTTGGTGTAGTTCGGCAACTGCGACAGGAAAGTCGCGCCGAAGAACCAGAACCATGAAATCCCCATCACCGACAGCAGCACCGTGCGATTGCCGCGCATGAAACGGATGTTGGCCAGAGTCTCGGTCACTGGATTCCAGTTGATTTTCAAGTCCGGCGCGGTCGCGGGTGCCAGCGGGATCCCGCGCGAAGCCAGATAACCCAAGGCCGCAATCATGATGACCGCGGCGCTGACCCAATGCGCGCCGCCCGGCTGCGCGATCAGCCAGCCGCCAAGCAGGGTGCCGAGCAGGATGGCGAGAAACGTGGCCGACTCGACCCAGGCGTTGCCGCTGATCAGTTCGTGCTCGTGCAGATGCTGCGGCAGGATCGAATACTTCACCGGCCCGAAAATCGTCGCCTGCACGCCGAGTAGGAACAGCACGCCCATCAGCATGGGAATACTGTCGAGCCATAAGCCCGCAGTCGCCAACAGCATGATGCCGATCTCCAGCAGTTTGACGTAGCGGATCAAACGCGACTTCTCGTACTTCTCCGCCAATTGTCCGCAAGTCGCAGAGAACAGGAAAAATGGCAGGATGAAAATACCGGCCGCGAGGTTCACATAGAGATTCACCTGCGTCGTGCTGAGTCCGGCGATGCCGAAAGTGACGAGGATCACCAGCGCATTCTTGAACACGTTGTCGTTGAACGCGCCCAGCGTCTGCGTGGCGAAGAACGGACCAAAGCGGCGCTGCCGCAGCAATCCCTGATTATCCGTGGGTGACATCTGCACTCCCGTTTTTGCGCGACCCGCTGTCGCCGTTATCCGAATAGACTATGTTATATTTTATATACAAATAATTATAATAGTAAATATATTATAACAACAATTCTTGCTTCGACCGGCACAGCGGGTGGCATTGCTGGCAGAGCTTAACGCTGACATCGGGCTGAATCATGCCTGCGGCAATTTCACCAGGTCTGGTTCGATCGCACCGCCGCGCAGCACGCGCCAGGCCGGCGGCAGTTCGAGGATCAACGTGGCGATGACGCCTGCCCCGCTCAGCGCGATCGCGACCCAGTCCGCCAGCGCGTGGAACGACAGCGCCGTAACCAGCACAGCAATCACCAGAATGCTGGCCAGAAATCCACCGCCCGACATCCACAGATACTGACGACGGTTGTTGCCACTGCCGAATTTGAATAGAAAGATCGACCGTAGAGTTGATGGCAGTTCAACTGTACCGCCCGCCGCCAGTGCGCCCAGCAGATGGCCCCACTCGTGCGCCAGAAATCCCGAGACTGCCGCCGCGATGCCGGCGACGATCGCCACCGGAACCGCCAGCGTCGCATGGGCCGCGTCGAGTTCACGGCTCCACGACCAGATCGCGAGCGTTGCCACAACCACTGCAAGATCGCGCAGCAACATCCTGATGACTCGTTTCATCGCCGGGTCGTTCCGCTCAGCAGCGCGACAACCATGCCGCGATACGCGGATAGCCCAGGATGCGCCCGCGCAGTTCGCTGGTTCGGATGAGTTCGTCGATCTGACCCACGACCGAAAAGTCGGCGATGCTGGGCGCGTCGCCGCCCAGATATTCGCGCCCTTCCAGCAGGACCTCGATATCGTCCAGCCGTGCAAAAAACAAGGCCTCGACCTGTTCACGCGGCATGCGCGCCAGCCCCTGCTCCTTGAGCTTGCGCGGATAACGCCGTTTGAACACCCACTTGAGCACCGCGCGCTCATAGGCCGGCCGGCCTTCGGCGATCAGATCCAGCCCGCGCTCCAGCGAAACCGGGTCGAGCATGCGGAAATAGATTTCGTAAAAATACAGCGACTGCCCGGCCCAATCCTCCCACATGCGCGCTTGCGCAAGCGCC
>JBOICJ010000062.1:0-8531 GCA_050740035.1 Stenotrophobium sp.
CCGTAGTGATGCGCGCCGTCGTCGGCCGCGGCCGGCGCGTGCGGTGGCGCGACGGCCGTAGGTTTTGCGCGGAGCGCCTTGCCGCCCATGACGATCAGGAACAGCGCACCGCCGTAGCGCAGGATTTCCAGCAGCGGCGGAAAGCGCGTAATCACCCAGCCCATGCCGAACATCGCCCACGCCACATGGAAGGTGATGCCGCTGCCGATGCCCAGCGCCGTCCAGATGCCGGCGCGGCGGCCATGGGCAAGCGTCTGCCGGGTGACCATCGCAAAATCAGGCCCCGGCGACACCACCACCAGCAGATGCGCGAGGGCGACGGTGAAAAACAGCGCCAGCGGACTCATTGCTGTTGATGCACGGTGAGCACGGAAATTTCCGGCGGCACGCCAAAGCGCACCGCAAGGTTGCTGGTACCGATGCCGCTGCTGACGAACAGGTCGGTCTGCTGCCGGTAGTGGCCGGCGGTGTAGGGCAGGTCGAGAAAGCGGATCGCCGGTGCGCCGATCAGCGGCAGGCGCACCTGGCCGCCGTGGGTGTGTCCGGCGAGCAGCAGGCTGACGCGCGCCGGCACCTTGGGAAACAGCGCCGGATCATGGGTCATGGCGATCACGGGGGTCGTATCGTTGATCGCGGCCAGTACCTGTGCGACATGATTGCCGCGGGTGCTGAGGTCGGAAAAACCGGCCAGCCAGAAATGGAAGCGGCCCCGGTCGATGCGCTGCAACCGGTCCTCCAGGGTGACGATGCCGTGCTGGCGGAAGGCGGCCAGCACACACTGCCGGCAGCGTTCGTTGTCATTGTTGCCCAGCACCGCGTAGACGCCCAGCGGCGCCTGCAAGCCTACCAGCAGCGCGGCGATATGTTCCGGTGGCATGAAACGGCCGCCGATCATGTCGCCGCGGACATAGTCGCCGAGCAACAGGATCAGATCGGGATGCGCCTGGTTGGTGAGGGTGACGACGCGCGCGATCTTGGCGTCGTCGATATACGGCGCACCGGCGTGCAGATCGGTCAACAGCGCGATGCGCAGGCCGTCCTGTGCAACGGGCCAGTGCAACAGCGGCAGATCGTAGCCGCGCACGCGCAAGGAATCCGGCTCGATCCAGAACGCCCACAGCGCCAGCGCCGCAGCGATGGCGGCGAACAGTAGCAATGTCGATTTGATCCGCACGGGTGGTTACAGCTCGGTGGCCGGGAGGCATGCCATCCGCGGGGTTCGCAGCGGATGCGTTGCGGAATACTGGATCGCCGCCGACTCACGCCCCATAGGTTTTTTCGAGATAGGCGATGATGTCCGCCGACTCGTACATCTCGACGCCGCTGTTGGGGTCGATCAGATAGGGTACCTGGACGCGGCCGGTGCGCTGCTCCAGCACGATGCGGTTGCGGCCGACGGTGCTCATGCCGCGCGACAGGCGATGGCGCATGGCCGGCGGGCCGATGTCCTGCCAGCGCGCCTTGCCGGTGTTGTGCAGCAGATACGGTAGTTCGAGTTCGCATAGCACTTCGCGCACCAGCCGCGAATAGGGACTGCCCTCGAAGCTGAACAACTCCAGCGCTTGCTTCGGCGCGGTCGAGGCGCGTGCGCGAAAGCCGCGCAGCCCGCGGCTGGCGCGGCTGAGCGTGGCAAACAGGCCACCGCCGATGGCCATGCGGCGGCGCAGGCCTCCCGGGTTGCGCGGCAGGCCGCCGTAGGTTTCGCCGAGATAGCGGACGATCTCGGCCGATTCGTACAGCGACGTGCCGGTATTGGGGTCCACCAGAAACGGAAACTGCGTCTTGCCGCCGAGTTTTCGCACCACCGCGCGAAAGCGCTCGCCGTTTTTCGGGCAGGGATAGATCGTCGCGTCCAGATCCAGCTCGGTCAGCGCCTCGCGCACCAGGCGGCAGTAGGGACTGGCCTCGAACTCGTAGAGTTGCAAGGGCTGCTGCGGTTGTTTGCGTGCGGCCTTGCGGATCATGCAGCCGTGCCAGCCGCGCATCTGGCTGGCGAGGACGGAACTGCCGACATCGAGTGTGCGCGACATGGATTCATCCGGCATCGAGGGGGCGCCATTATCGGCGCGGGCCACGCCGGCATCAAATGGCGCTGACGCCCCGCTCGCGGTCCGACTGGCGCTGCTGCGCCAGGTGCAGGCGTAATTCGTCGAGCTTGCGATGCAACTGCTGGATCGCGATCTCGGCCTTGACGTTGATCTCGAATTCCTGATCGGCCTGCAGGCGATCCTTGGTGGCCTGACGGTTCTGACTCATCATGATCACCGGCGCCTGCAACGCGGCGATGCACGACAGGATCAGGTTGAGAAAGATGTAAGGAAAAGGGTCCGGTGGATTGCTCAGCAGATAGATGCTGTTGGCGCCCATCCACAGCAGCAGAAAGACGCCGAAGGCGATGATGAAGGTCCACGAGCCGCCGAAGCGTGCAACCTTGTCGGCGATGCGCTCGCCAAAAGTCATCTGGCTGTCGATGACCTCATTGAGATTCCTCGCCTGCAGCCGCGACAGCATCTCGTCGGCGCTGCGCAGGCGCATGGCGATGGTGCCGATGAACGAGCGCGCCGCGGGCGGGTGGTCGTCCAGCATTTTCGCCAGCGCCGTCAATGGCACGCAGATCAACACGGTATCCGACGCGGTGCGCGCAGTGGCGGTGCGGGGTTGCCGGTCGAATACCGCTAGTTCGCCGAAGAACGAGCCGGCTTCGAGGCTGGCGGCGATGATTTCGCCGGCGGGGGTGGGCAGGATAATATCGACCGAACCCGATTTGATGATGTGCAGGAATTCAGGGACGTCGCCGTGCCGGAAAATCACTTCGCCCTGCGCGTGGGTTTGTTCGACTGCGGCGGCGCAAAGCTGTTCGAACTGCGCTGAGGGCAGGTTGTGAAACAGCGGTACGGTCTGCAGCAGATTAAGATCAGCCATCGCACGCTCCCCGGTTCAGCGGGTGGAACGCGCGAAGTATGGCCTTTTTGCTCCGGGGTCGCCATGCGGCGGTTCGACGCCAGGCGTTGCGGCTTGAGCAGGGTTTCTTAGTGTCGGAAGTGACGCACGCCGGTGAACACCATCGCCATGCCGGCTTCATCGGCGGCGGCGATCGTTTCGTTGTCGCGCATCGAGCCGCCGGGCTGGATCACCGCAGTGATGCCGGCGGCAGCGGCGGCGTCGATGCCGTCGCGAAACGGAAAGAACGCATCCGAGGCCATCACCGAGCCGGGCACTTGCAGCTTTTCATCCGCCGCCTTGATGCCGGCGATTTTGGCCGAATACACGCGGCTCATCTGGCCGGCACCGATACCGATGGTCTGGCGGTTTCTGGCGTAGACGATGGCGTTCGACTTGACGAACTTGGCGACCTTGGCGGCAAAAATCAGATCGTGAATCTCGGTTTCGGTCGGCGCACGCCGGGTGACGACCTTGAATTTGTCGGCAGCGGGCAGCGCCAGATCGCGATCCTGCATCAGCAGGCCGCCGGCGACGCGTTTGTAGTCGAACGATGCGTCCGCCGCTTTCGGCCACTGACCGCATTCCATCAGACGCACGTTCTGCTTGGCCGCGACGATCTGTCTGGCTTCGGCGCTGACCGTCGGGGCGATGATAACTTCGACGAACTGCCGCTCGACGATGGCTTTGGCCGTCGCCGCATCGAGTTCGCGATTGAAGGCGATGATGCCGCCAAACGCCGAGGTCGGGTCGGTCTGATAGGCAAGATTGTAGGCGGCAAGAATGCCGTCGAGGCTCACCGCCACGCCGCAGGGATTGGCGTGCTTGACGATCACGCAGCAGGGTTTGACGAACGCCTTGACGCACTCCAGCGCGGCATCGGCGTCGGCGATGTTGTTGTAGGACAGTTCCTTGCCCTGGATCTGCACGGCGGCGGCGATGCTGCCGGCCACCGGATTGTTTTCCGTGTAGAACGCCGCCGCTTGGTGCGGGTTTTCGCCGTAGCGCATGTCCTGCTTCTTGTGCAGTTGCAGGCCAAGCACGCCGGGGAACGCTGCGCGCTTGCCGCCGGCGCTGACGCCGCTCAGATAGGCCGCGACCGCGGCGTCGTAACGGGAGGTATGCGCAAACGTCTTCAGTGCCAGCGCCTCACGCGTCGCTCGGGTGACGCCACCCGCGTCGAGTTCGGCCAGGACTTGTGCGTAATCGGCGGGCTCCACCAGTACCGTCACCCAGGCATGGTTTTTGGCCGCGGCGCGCAGCATCGCCGGACCGCCGATGTCGATATTCTCGATCGCGTCTTCACGCGTGCAGCCGGGCTTGGCCACGGTCTGCTCGAACGGATAGAGATTGACGACCAGCAGGTCGATGGCCGCAATGCCGTGTTGCGCCATCACCGCGTCGTCCTGGCCGCGGCGGCCGAGGATGCCGCCGTGAATCTTCGGATGCAGGGTCTTGACGCGGCCGTCCATGATTTCGGGAAAGCCGGTGTGCGCGCTGACTTCGGTGGCTTTGATCCCGGCGCCTTTCAGAAGTTTGTAGGTGCCGCCGGTCGAGAGGATTTCGACGCCGCGTGCGGTCAGCGCCTGGGCGAGTTCGGTGATGCCTGATTTGTCCGAGACGGAGAGCAGGGCGCGACGGATGGGTGTGATCATTTACGAGGCGTGGTGGGCTTGATCTTGTACTGGGCCAGTTTCTTGCGCAGGGTCGCGCGGTTGACGCCGAGGATGTCGGCGGCGCGTGACTGGTTGCCTTCGCAATAGGTCAGCGTCGCGCGCAGCAGCGGCGGTTCGACCTGCGCGAGAATCGTGTCGTAGAGATCGCGCGGCGCGTGGCCGTTGAGCGTCTCGAAAAAATCATCCAGGCACTCGGTCACGCAATGACTGAGCGGTTTGACATCAATGGTTTTTGGCGTGGACATGCGACAGCTTCCTCGGACTCCGCCGCTCTTTTTATCTGTTGCATGAGCGAGCGGGCCGCAATCATACCCGCAAGCGCGTCTGCGCAAAAGTATAAAAATGACTTAGGCGCGCTCGATGCCGTGCTCGTCGAGCATGCGCGCAATGAATGACGCCCAGACCGGATTGGGTGTCCAGATGCGATGCAGATCCTGCGAGGCCACTTCCACGCTCTCGCCTAAACCAATGACGCGGTGGAGAAACACGAACGCGGATACGCGCTTGTTCATCGCGCAGTGCACGAAAATATTGCGCAGATTTTCGCCGGATATCAGCGCAAAAAAAGCATCGAGATCGTTGCGGGTCGGATCATTCCAGTCGACCGCCAGATGGCTGTAGCGCAGACCATGTTGCGCGCAAATTTCCGATTCATCCTTCAGGTAATTCGGCGACTGTGCCGTCGCCAGGTTGATGACATGTGTGTAGCCCTCCTGCGCCAGCAGCGGGAAATGCAGCGCCTGCGGCTGGCCGGCGGTGCCGACATAGCCGTCGAACCGGTGCAACGCGACGATCGCGGGCAGGCGGCAACTCGCAGCCAGACGTGTCCAGCCTTCCTTGACCTGATCCGGCTCGAACGCGAACCAAGGTGCGTAGGCGGCGCGGACCTCGTCCTGCTGGCGCTCCAGCAGGCCGGCCAGCACGATGCGGCCGCCGCTGCGGATGCTCGATGCCAGCAGCGGGGCAAGGTCGATCAACGGCCGCGCGAGGATGTTGGCGATGACGATGTCGGCCGCAAACGGCACGAAGCGCTCGGGCGGCAGCGTGCTGACCCGCGCCTCGACGCCGTTGACGCGGGCGTTGTCCTGCGTCGCGGTCAGCGCCTGCGGATCGATGTCGACGCAGATGGCTTTGGCGGCGCCGAGCTTGAGCGCGGCGATGGCGAGGATGCCTGAGCCGCAGCCGTAGTCGAGCACGGTCTTGCCGGCGAGGTCCTGCCGCGCCAGCCAGTCGAGGCACAGCGCGGTGGTCGGATGCGTGCCGGTGCCGAACGCCAGCCCCGGATCGAGTTTGAGGATGATCGCTTGCGGGTCTTCGATCTCGCCGATTTTTTCGAGCGGCGCAACCAAGAGATGCTCGCCGAATTTCAGCGGCCGCCAGTGCTCCAGCCAGACCCTGACCCAGTCGCGATCTTCGATCAGTTGCGTGTTGATCGTGAGGGTGGCGCCGTCCGGCAGCAGGTCGCGCAATGCCGAGACCACTGGCGCGATATCGGTATGCTCGGCAAACAGGCCGAGCACCACCGTGTGTTCCCACAGTGGCGTCTCGCCGGGTGCTGGCTCCAGCACCGGCCGGTCTTCGGCGTCGATGAAACTGACGGCGACCGCGCCCTGCGCGAGCAGGATTTCTTCGGTGAATTCCGGATGCTCGCCGGGGATGCGAAGTTGCAGCCAGGCCATCGGCGATTCCTTATTGAAGTGACGCGCGCGCGATCAGCGCATCGAGTGGGGCGTCCGCCGGCAGCGTGCCGAAGTTGAAGCCGTGCTGTCCGCCCAGTCGCGTCGCGCAGAAGCTGGCGGCGACGTCGGCGTTGCCGGCGCGCAGCAGCACCGAGGCCTGCAACGCCAGCGCCATGCGTTCGACGATGCTGCGCGAACGTGTTTCCAGCGTCGTCACGTCCTCGAACGCCTGCGTCAGCCAGGCGATCTCGCGGTCGAAATCGGCGTGCTCGCCGCGCGCCGCCAGCAGTTCGCCGAAATAGGCCTCGCGCGTTTCCGGCTCCTTGTTGAGTGCGCGCAGCACGTCCAGGCACTGGATGTTGCCGCTGCCTTCCCAGATCGAGTTCAGCGGCGCCTGGCGAGACAGGCGCGAAAGATTGCTCTCCTCGATGTAGCCGGCGCCGCCGAGGCATTCCTGCGCTTCGTTGACCAGCGGCGGACAGCGCTTGCAGATCCAGAACTTGCCGATGGCGGTGGCGATGCGCGCCAATGCCGCCTCGCTACCGCTGTGTCCGCCGGCATCGACCGCGCGCGCAACGCGCAGGGTCAGGGCGATCGCCGCTTCGCTTTCCAGCGCCAGGTCGGCCAGCACGTTCTTCATCAGCGGCTGTTCGATCAGGCGCTTGCCGAAGGCTTTGCGCGTAGCGGTGTGGTGCAGTGCCTGCACCGTCGCCTGGCGCATCAGCGCGCTGGAGCCGATCATGCAGTCCAGCCTTGTCAGCGCGACCATTTCGAGAATCGTGGCGACGCCACGGCCCTCGTCGCCGACGCGCAGCGCCCACGCGCCCTGGAACTCGACTTCGGACGAGGCGTTGCTCCAGTCGCCGAGCTTGTCCTTGAGGCGCTGGATGCGGATGGCGTTGTGGCTGCCGTCGGCGAGGATGCGCGGCATCAGGAAACAGGTGATGCCCCGATCTACATAGGCCAGCACCAGCCAGGCGTCGCACATCGGCGCCGAGAAGAACCACTTGTGGCCGACGATTTCGTAACTGCCATCGGCTTGCGCATAGGCACGCGTGGTGTTGGCGCGTACGTCGGAGCCACCCTGTTTCTCGGTCATGCCCATGCCGATGGTGCAGCCGTGCTTCTGTGCGGCCGGCAGCGTGCGCGGATCGTATTCGTAGGAATGAATCAGCGGCGCCCAGATTTTTGCCAGCTCCGGCTGGTGTTGCAGCGCCGGCATCGCCGAATGCGTCATCGTCAGCGGACAGCCGGTGCCGGCTTCGGCCTGGCTGTGCAGGTATGAAATCGCCGCGCGCGCGACGTGTGCGCCGTTCTTGCCGGCGTTGCGCCAGGCGTAGGCGTGCACACCGTACTGCATGCCGAGCTGCATCACGCGGTGATAGCTGGGATGAAATTCGACTTCGTCGATGCGATGACCGTAGCGGTCGAAGCTGCGCAGTTTCGGTTTGTTTTCGTTGGCGGTGTAGCCGAGGTCCATCAACTCGCCGCCGGCGACCAGGCCGAAGGCATGCAGATGATCTTCGGACCAAGCGGCGCCTTCGCGGGCGATGCCTTCACGCAGCGCGAGATCGCTGGCGTAGGCGTTGTAGTGGCCGATCGGCGTGGCCTGGTTTTCAACGCGGTGGGTGAGGAATGCTTCGGCGCGGCTCATGGAACTGCTCCAATTCATGCAGACCGCTAGTTTCGCTCACTGGCGGTAATTTTGCTGATCTTGAAAACAGGTCGCGGCATGAATTTGATACCGCAGGATTTTGCCAGTAGATTAGCGCCGTCACTCAACTGTTTTCACTCGGGAGCATGAAAAATGGCAACAAAGAAAAAAGCTGCAAGGAAGGCGGCGAAGAAGGTCGCCAGGAAGACTCCGGCCAGGAAATCCGCGAAGAAGAAACCGGTCGCGAAAAAGGCAGCCGTCCGGAAAGTTGTCAAGAAGAAAGCGCCGGTGAAAAAGAAAAAGGCAGTCGCTAAAAAAGCGAAAGCGAAAAAACCCGCAGCAAAAAAGACCGCGGTGAAAAAACCGGCGAGCAAAAAGAAGTCGCCGGCGAAAAAGAAAAGTCCCGCAAAAAAAACGCCCGCGAAAAAATCACCGGCGCGGAAGCCGGCGGTAAGAAAGGCGCCGAAGAAAAAACCCGCTCGCCGTAAAGCAGCGCCGATGGCAATGCCCGCGCCCACGGCGATGCCGCCGCCGGCACCGGCGCCGATGACGCCGCCTCCGGGCAGCCTGTTCTGATCGGAC